>JBCDIO010000473.1:0-4056 GCA_038748815.1 Bacteroidota bacterium | reverse complement strand
GTTTAGCGATATTTTAGGGGATAATCAGCTCTTTACTAGCCTATTCTTGAATGGTGATATTCAAGATTTTGGAGGAACGCTTGCCTATGTGAATCGCAAGAATCGTATTGCCTGGGGAGCGAGTTTTTCGCATGTTCCTTTCCGAACTGGACAATACGGTTTTATTGATACGGTTTCCCTGCAAACCAATACCGGTGAATCGGTGCTGACTGCTCAGTATGCCTTGGATCTTACGCGGATCTTTGAGGATCGAGTAGGCGTTTTTGCCCAGCTCCCTTTTTCGCAAACCCTGCGATTGGAGGCAGGAGCAGCTTATTCCCTCTATTATAGTCGGACGACACGGTACAGTGATTACTTTCTGACAGATGGTCAAACGGTTTTCAATAGTTTGGTTTTCCAGGATCGCCAGCGATTAAATCCCGATGAGGTATTTGGTGTTCCGGTTTTTCAGGGGCAGGTAGCTTCGATTAATGCCGCCTTGGTGGGGGATAATTCCGTCTTTGGTTTCGCTTCCCCCTTGCAAGGACAACGATACCGCATCGGGCTGGAGCGGTCCTTCAATGGATTTGGGACCTCACAGAATCTAGGTGATTTTAATTTCTGGACGGTAACGGCTGATTACCGGAAGTATTTCCGTTTGAAGCCAGTAACCCTAGCGGTCCGAGCCATGCATACGGGGCGCTATGGCCCCGGAGCGAATAGCTTATTTCCGAACTACTTAGGGCAACCTTGGTTTATTCGCGGCTATGAGTTTAATGCGGCTAATCAGATTTTAAATGATAATGGGCGGTCGATCAATGACTTGCTAGGTAGTAAATTGTTGGTGAGTAATATAGAGTTGCGGATTCCTTTCACGGGGCCTAAACAACTTGCCTTGATTTCCTCCAAGTTTTTATTAACTGAATTATCCTTCTTCGTTGATGGTGGTTTGGCTTGGGATAGCTTCGCAGAATTGACACCAACCGATGGTGGCTCTGGGATCGGTTCCTGGGCAACCCAACCGGTCTTTAGTGCTGGGGCTTCGATGCGCGTAAACCTATTTGGGTCTCTGATTGTGGAGCCTTATTACGCCTTTCCACTGCAACAAAACACCAGAGGAGTCTTTGGTTTGAACTTCATTCCAGGTTGGTAATCCTTATGGCGGGATATTGGAGGGTAAGAAATAGATTATTCTTGGATGCTCGATAAGGGTGTTATATTGATATAAATGATTGATTTAAGGTTAATATAGAATTTATTTTATTTGTGCTTACTTTCTAAAAAACTGGTTTTCAGATTTTTAACTTGAATTTTAGCTTAGCCTCCTTGCCAACTCGCCTTCCGACTGTCCCGAGTCCTCGGGAGAAGGCGAGTTGGTGTTGGTAAGGGTAAGAAAAAGGCCCCCTTCCGATTCGGAAGGGGGCCACTTAGCTGTTGGTGTTAAAACCATTGTGTTGAACCTCACTTTCTATTAACCAATGATATCTTATCCGCGCGGACGAACGATCAAAGCGCGGCCGCGGCGTTTTCTTTTATTGGGAGCTGCCCAATAACCATCGACCCAGATGTAGCGGTTCTGGCGGGCATTCCAGCGCCAGTTTCCGTCGACCCAGCGATAGTTAGGGCCGGGAGCGGCAGGACGAGCTACAATGATGCGGGCCGGTGGAGCGGGCCGAACGGTAACGCGTACCTGGGCTTGGGAAAATTGGGGGACAAAAAGACTTCCTAAAGCGATGGTTGCTGCAAAAAATACATTCTTCATATCTGTTCGTTTTTATGGATACTACTCTTTAGACCGGCTAACCGGGTCAACGTTTACCCCCCAGGATGTTAAAGAAATGATAAAAGGAACGATTGCCTCTTTTACTGAGTTTGCTCAGAAAAGATTGGATTTCCCTACTTTTGCCGCGAAATCCGTTCGCATATGTTCAAATGGTGGCCTTTTCGCAAACAACCGATAGAAATTGATCCAATGAAATATTTGATCGTGGGTTTAGGTAATATGGGGGCTGACTACGATGGTACTCGGCACAATATTGGTTTTGATGTAGTGGATCACTTAGCCAAAGAATTCGATTGTACCTGGAAGGATGATCACCTGGGAGACATCACCGAATTTCGGCATAAGAGCCGCACCTTCATTCTGCTTAAACCTTCTACCTATATGAACCTCAGCGGAAAAGCCGTCCGCTATTGGTTGCAGAAAAAGGGTGTTAAGAAAGAAAATCTGCTGGTCATTCTGGATGACCTAAACCTCAACTTTGGTCAGCAAAGACTCCGTGGCAAAGGCAGTGATGGCGGGCATAATGGATTAAAAAATATCGATCAACTCAACGGTGGGAATAACTACGCGCGCTTACGCCTAGGTATTGGAAACGATTATGCCAAAGGCCGGCAGGTCAACTTCGTTTTAGGTAAATGGACCGATGAAGAACAGGATGGTCTGCCCGAGATCATTAAACACGCTGGCGAAACGGTCAAAGCCTTTGCAACGATTGGCCTGACCCGCACGATGAATAGCTATAATAAGAAGTAATCGCCCTCACAGAATATACCAATCTTTGATTTCTTGCAAATAGCTCTTCAGAAAAGAGCTCGTCTTTAGTTCAATCAAGTAATTGAATAGCTGATGGAGTAGGTATTTATGCTTAACTGATTTCGTGGGAGCATGTATCTTAAATCGTGCCAAACGACCGCTTCGATCAATCAAAGAAATTTCAATAATTAAGCCATCTAATAGGTAAATATTTTCATCAGAAGTGAGGTTGAAAATATCCAATGAAAAAAGGTTTTGCTCTAAGTAAGACAACTCCTTGGCACTGATAACACGTTGGTATAGCGTCTCTGAATAAGGGTAATCGTAAAGATCTTTAACTTGCAATATAAATTCTTCTCCCGTACAGCTTATCGCTAAAACAACCTGTTTCTGGAAGGCTGGAAGAAGCTGAATTTCTAATAAATCAATCTGACTTTCTGCGCATTGTCCTTTTGCATGCTGAGTAGCTAGTAATAAACTCAGAATGATCGTCCATCGTAGCATATATACCCAAAGCGAAGTGGTTTGGGAAAGTTAGCGCGAAGTACATGTGCTTGTCAACAAGACGCAAAACGTAGGCGAAGCCTAAGTTTCAGCGAGGCTTTGCAACGCAGTGGACGAGTGCAGGGTCGAGTGATAACGACTCAAACCATTTAGTTCTGGGTATAAAAGGAGGTTTATCTACAAATTCTCCTAATAAGGACGCTTATCATTTCCTCCAGGTTGGGTGCCTCCATCACTGGAATTCCCTGATATCTCTCCAGGGATGCGAAGCCGGCTGTCAGATTAAGTTGGTGCTGATTTTGGTAGGGAAGCCAGCCAAGTGCCTCCATGCGTTGCGCTAGGTATTCTTGTTCGGGCTGTCCCGGTGTGGGAATCAATAAGGCTTTTTTCTCTAGGCGCTGCAAGTCCATAAGACTTGAGTAGCCCGATCGGCAGATGATATATTGAGCACCAGCCAAGATTTCTTGTAAGTCAGTACCATCCAAAAAGGGGATAATTTGCACCGTTTTGCTTTCTAGAGTTGTTGCTTGCTGGGGAGTGCCCAGAATAAGTATGGAGGGTAGGGAAAGCGATTCGAGCTGTTCCAGCAAGCTTTTGGCAAATTGGCTCCGCTCGGGTTCTGGCCCAGAAACTAAGGCTACAACACCTTTTTCTTCTTTCACAGATGCCTTCGCAAAGCGCGAAAGTGCTCCTAGATAATGCGTGTTGTTTATGGGCGATCGCTGAGGATGGCCCAATGCTCCGCTGAGATTTTTTTCTCCGGGAAAATCAGGTACCCAAGCCTCAGAGAATGGTGTTAAAAGACGTCGCTGGACTTGATTAGCTACCCAAGTACTAATGGGATTAGTTGTTTGGATGGCTAGTTGGTGCCCCAGAAAAATGTTTAAAGCATCCGGATGATGGCAGCCGTAGCGATTATCCGATACTATGAGCTGAAATTGGTATTTTACCATCCATTCGGCTAAGACTTTTTGTTCTTGCTGAATGGCTCTCCAAACTCTGGGACTCTGTTTTAGGAGGGACCAGGTTAAATTTTC
>JBCDIO010000472.1:0-4061 GCA_038748815.1 Bacteroidota bacterium | reverse complement strand
GCTTCACCCTGAAGTAGGGAAGAAGGTAAAATGTATCTCCTCTGCAATCTATTTAAAAGCGATGAGACGAATTTGTCTAATTACACATTGTGAAGCCACCCACTCGGTAGAAAAACGAGTAGGAGGATGGTTTGACGCTGAGCTTACCCCCCGAGGAAGGCAGCAGGCGGCTTTATTAGCGGGTCGAATTGAATCTCTGGGGTTTGATGTCCAACAATTATCTGTTTACAGTTCCGATTTGCAAAGAGCGGCTCAAACGGCACAGATATTGACCCGTGGAACGGATACGGTGCCAATTTTAGACCAGAGACTCCGCGAAATGTCTTTTGGCACCCACGGTGGTATGTCTCAGCGTGAGCACCAGAAAAAAATGGTGCCAATTAGTCCCGATGGAAACCGCTTGGATCACCGAATCTGTGCAGGGGCAGAAAGTCGGCGGATCGTAGCCGAGCGGGTGGGGGAATTCGTAGAAAAAATCCTAGCCAAAGAAGAAGATATAATTGTGGTTACCCACGGATTTGCTGCCACTTTTTTTATCGCGGCTTTTCAGAAGATCGCTATTTCCTCTATGGCTTATATTAACTATCGGCTGCATCCGGGCAGTATCAATATTCTTGAAGTGGATGATCTATTCGAAAATCGAACGGTCAAACTGCTCAATGGGTAGAGAGGACCAGGTCTTGCCTCTTTAGATTAAAAGATATAATGCCTATGTATGCCACCAATAAAAGACTAATCATCCTGTTAAGTACAGCCATGGCTCTATTACTCAGTCCACTGATTGCCATGATGTTTACAACCGAAGTAGACTGGGCGATAGGCGATTTTCTGGTCGCCGGGATCTTACTTGGAAGTACGGCCTTGGCCATTGAGAGTACCTTAAGATTAGTTGCCTCTAAACGAAGTAGATTCTTATTCGTGCTGCTTATCGTATTTGTCCTCTTGCTTCTATGGGCCGAGTTAGCCGTCGGTATTTTTGGGAGTATCGTTGTGGGTAGATGATAGAATTGGCAAGGAGAAAACCGAGAGAGTACGACTCCAGTCCGTTCGTTTGCGGGATGGTCATTTGGGGGGTATATACCCAAAACGAAATGGTCTGAGTCGTTATCACTCGCCCCTGTACTTGTCCACTGCGTTGCACCCCGAGCACTCGGGGCGGTGAAACTTAGGCTACCAGAACCAGCCCACCCGCTTCGCGGTTCACTTACTCAAACCACCTCGTGGTTTGTCCTGCGGAAACGTTCATTCATGCCTTGTTGACAAGCACATGTATTTCGCGCTAACTTTCCCACACCACTTCGCTTTGGGTATACAGGGAGATTTAGCTATCGTTCTGTTTCCTTTTGCATTCTTTAATAGTAAGCAGAAGGGGTAGATATTTTACTCGTAAAAGGAGTATTGGTAAGGTCTAAGGCCCGAAGGGAGTAGCTTTAAAAGCTATTCTTATCGGGAATATTCTCTTTACGCTCTATTTTTATAACTACTCCAGAGGCGGCAAACCAATTTCTGCCCGAGCCGCATTACTAGCTGCTAAATCCTCTAGGACTGGATCTTTTACCGTTCCGGTTTTTTTATCAAAAATTTGGTTGGTGCCATATAGTTGAGGCCAACCCAGGATTTTCCCTCGGATATTATCTACAAAGTTGGCATAACGCATGGGAGGCATCCGTTGTGCTTTCACTTCTGGCAAAAAGAGGGCTTTGTATTCTTCCAAATACACCTCCACAGACCAATCTTTGGGCGGGTGTAGTAAGGTGAGTATTTGTACGTAGTCCAGATCTTTGGTCACTGATTCTGGCAAATAACCGTACTGCTGCCAAATACCACGTAACAGGAGATGATTCTCTAAATCGAGTTGATGTTGCACTTGCCATAAGGAATCTTCTACTGCTTCGCTAAGTTTCAACGCCAGGGATTGGTGATAGATGATGCCAGCTTCTACGCCTTGGTTATCGAAAATCGAATCAATATTGGCGAGAATACCCTCGTCGAGTGTTTCCCATTGTAGGTACGATCGGCACTGCTGATCGCGCTCGGCGATTTGGCTCAACATGTCGTATAACCAGACCTGCTCATCGTCTGAGAGAACTCGTTCTCGCTGCCCCTGTGCATTTAAGTGGAGGCTACTCAATACACTTACTAGGATTACTAATCGGGAAAGGAACATGATACTTGTTTTTGGTGAAACGATTATTCAAAGAGCGGAAAATTTGGGGGTCGAGAAAAGGTGGGAAAAACGAAAAAGAACCAAGAGAATACGAAAAGGCTTAATGAAAACTTAAGCAGGTGGCCGATTCCCTTAAAATGCCCTACTTTGAGGCTATGGAATCCTCCTTTTTATCCTACCGACGCTTAAGTCTAGTTGCTTTATTGGTCTTCACAGGCTTGGTCATCATACAGTGTACCTGGTTGCAACGGGCCCTGGACCTACAAGCCAGGGAGCAGGCGCTCCAATTAGAGCAGCTCGTACCACAGGTAGCCTTAGCGGTGAATCGGATCGACCACGAGCTGTTGCATAATCCAGCACCAGATCTAGAGCAATTGTCCATTCAGAAGATTGAATCGGTCGTCGATTCCGTATTACAAGCAGCGGGAGCATTGGAACCCACTTATTTCGCTATATTTCAACGAGACCCAAAAGGTGTATTTATTGGGAATGGGGCTAACTACCGGCAAGAACTATTGGCAACATCTGCCGTGGCCTGTATTAGCTGTATTCATTCTATTACTTTTTTGCCGGCCGTGGAGGAAAAGGAGGAGGAGTCCAACGAAGATCTATTGGATCGCTTACTGGAGAATGATCCCATTCGACAGTTTTATACGCCCATCCGTCAATTGGAAGTGCGACCCGAAGAAACTATCTGGTTGGCAATCCACCAGCCAACGCAATGGTGGGCGGCTATTGGTCGCTTAGGGCTTTTACTTTTATTCGGTATTCTATTGCTTGGGGTTTTACTAGCCCTGTGTTATTACTTGCTGCGGTCTTTAACTCACCACAAGCAGTTGAGTACAAGCAAAGAGGATTTTTTCAATAATTTAACCCACGAGTTTAAAACGCCACTCAGTTCAATCCTCCTGGCTTCCCGGGTTCTGCAAAAGACGGAGGCGACGCCCCAGCAAGTAGAGTACCATCGTTTGATAGAACGTGAAACTCGACATTTGGTAGGGCAGGTCGATCGCATGCTGGACCTATCCATTTGGGATCGGCAGGAAGGTTCCTTGGCGATTGAGTCAATACATCTGGACGAGGTAATCCATTCCGTTTTGCAAAGACTAGAGCTAAAAATCCAGCAGAAAGCTGCGCAGGTCGATCTATTCTTAGAAGAACAGCCCTTTTTGATGCAGGCCGATGGTGAACAACTCGGCATTTGCTTAGCCAATTTGTTAGAAAATAGTCTTAAGTATAGCCCCGGAGAGGTACACATTCGGATAGAAGCCCAACGGGAGGATAACTGGATCTGTTTGCGGGTCTGTGATAATGGCCCGGGAATTCCGGCGGATCAGCATCCCTTCGTTTTTGATCGCTTTTATCGAGGCGCAAAGAATGAATCCTCGGCACGGAAAGGTTTTGGGATCGGCTTAAGTTATGTGCACACGATTATTCAGGCCCACGGAGCAACGATTCGTTTAGAGCCGGTCCCGGTGGGCACTTCCTTCATCATTGAATTTCCGCTATGAGTCGAATCTTATTACTAGAAGACGATCATTCCTTCGGATACATTCTGTCTGAATACCTGGGTATGCAGGGATTTCAGGTGCATTGGGTGCAGAATGGGGCCTCGGCGCAATCGGCTATTGAAAACCAAGCCTTTGATCTAGCCATTCTGGATGTTATGGTTCCCAGTCCCAACGGTTTTGAACTTGCTTCCTGGATGCAAGGCCAAAGCGAAGCGGTTCCCTTCCTTTTTTTATCGGCTCGTTCTTTGAAGGTTGATCAGCTAAAAGGGTATCAACTAGGGGCTTACGACTATGTTACCAAACCGGTAGATGAAGAGTTATTGGTTGCTAAGATTCGAGCCTTACTGGCACGAGCGGCACCGGCTCCTACGGCCACGGCCTAT
>JBCDIO010000471.1:0-4063 GCA_038748815.1 Bacteroidota bacterium | reverse complement strand
CCGAGTTTTCGCCTTCCGAGTTTTCGCCTTCCGAGTTTTCGCCTTCCGAGTTTTCGCCTTCCGAGTTTTCGCCTTCCGAGTTTTCGCCTTCCAAGTTTTCGCCTTCCAAGTTTTCGCCTTCCAAGTTTTCGTCTTCCGAGTTTTCGCCTTCCAAGTTTTCGCCTTCCGAGTTTTCGCCTTCCGAGTTGGGGGGGAGGTGAGCGATTTGTCGGATTATCCAGAAATATTATAACTATTTAAGTTGCTAACTATCAGCAATATAAATCACAAAAATAGATCGAAATGCCCAAAATAAAAAGTCGAAAGATATAAAGAGCGGCCTCGAAAATCAAGGCCGCTCTTGGTGGAATTTGATTTACCTACCCAATGATTTCTCGGATTTCGACTTTCCCCGTCTCCTCTTCTTCGAAAAGGGGACAGTCCTTAGCCATGGCCATGGCCTCTTCCATATTTTCGGCCTCCACCAATAGATATCCGCCAACAATCTCTTTTACTTCGGCGTAGGGGCCATCGGTCACCACCGTTTTACTTTTCATTACTTTACCCACTTCTCCAAGTTGGTTAGCTCCTTTGAATTTTCCTTGGGCGGCAATACCCCCGATCCAATTCTGCCAACGAACAATACTGGCTTCGATCTCATCTGGACTGGGAGCATACTTGGCAGGTTCGTAGTGGAAAAGCATCATGAATTCACTCATAATAAATGTATTTTGGTTTGTTTGTGGGTATATCGATTGAGTTAAACCAAATTGGACAAACTTTTTTCAATTTATTTTTTTTCGGTCGTTCGTACTAAGTTTAACAAAGGAATATCTACCCCAATAAAAGCATTCCAGCGGTAGCCCTCCGCCATCTCAAAAGTTAGATCACCACTGGCCGGATCGACCACCACCCCCCGTAGATTGGGGCCATTCTGATACCCAAAACCTACCGATAGAGGAACCCGAGGGATACCGTATACAAGGTATAAGCCAGGCGTGTAGATATTCTGAAAGGTGAACTCGGGTAGGTCTTTCGTGCTATCATCGGCAAAACGGAAGGCTGTTAAGGCGCCAATATCCAGAATGGTACCGTACAGACTAATGGAGCCGACCTCCCCTAAACCGGCGCTGATAGTGATACCCAGTGGTGCAGAAAGAGCATAAAATGTAGCTGGATCTTGACTAGTATCCGGTCCGCTGGTCAGGGTTTCCAAACCACCCGATAGGCCCGTAAAGCCATTGATTGCAACATTAAAAGGAGTTTCTTTCTTAATACTCGCCGAGCCCGGTGGTAGTGCAAAAGATTCAATCACTTCGGCCGCTTCTTCACTATTGTCCACATCAATGATCGCGGCCATAAACTGACCGTACAATACAACCCGTTGCAGCGTCTGATTGGGAATCTGAACCTGCAAACGATCCAATAAACTAGACAAATAGGCGACCCCTTGTAGAAATCTGGATTGATCGATCGCCAAGACGAGTTCGTTTAAATCCGAGATTGCCCCAACGTAATTCTGCAGAATCTCTTGGGCGGCATTCTCCGGATGAAGCGATTGTAATAAGCCATCAATACTCTCAATGATTTGCAACGAAGGGTGAATAAATTGGTAGTAATTCAAATACGCCAGGGAGTCCGATTCGGAAGTCTGCTCTTCCTTGAAATCGCGTAGTGCTTCAATCGCTAATTCACCCAGGCTTAAAAAGTCTTTGGTATACGCCAGTACTTTAGGCATTTGCTCTAATGACAAGAATGGGATGGTTTCTGCCTGATTCACCAGGTAATTAAGGTCTTGCATCCGTTGGTATATCAAGCCCATGAATAAAAAGTCACCGTAGCGCAAGCCAAGGGCCTCCAATAGTTCGTCTTTACTGATCCAATAAACATCCTCTTCTTCGTTCAAATTTACAATTTGCAGGGTTTCCGATAACCGATTCACCAATTGAAAAAGGGACTGTAAATTAGCAATCTCCATAGCTAAAGACCCCGTGCCCAAGGTTTGTAACACAGCCGATTCTCCCAGGTAATTGAGCGCCGCAATGGGGCTTCCCCCATTCTGAAATAGATCGGCAACGACCACTACATCTTCGGCGAGCGACTCGTATAGATCATTATCGAAAACACCTCGGTCTCGCAAATATTGAACGGTTCGTACATCGAGCTTAGAAAGGTCGGTGAAGAATTTTACGCGGAGATCTTGGACATACCATTCGAAGCGGTAGATCTCCTCCCCCACCGCCATCATGGTTGATTTGGTAGCCGGAAACCAAAATCCGAGTAAACTGTCTTTCTCCAGATGCCGCTCGAAGCGATCAAAAAAACTGCGATTGAGCTCTTCTTTGACGCGTTGCACGTAAAAGCGGGCCAATCCATCGGCCGATCGGCTCAGGGTTAGCCCAGTTGATTCGATGCCCGAAGCGACTAAAGCCGTTGCTCCCGTTGCGGAACCTACCAATATCCCCTCTAGCCGATTATCCTTGACGATGCTAAAATCGATGAAGGGAGCCAGGTAGGTATTACTTTCGTAAGCGGCCAGAATGGTGCTTACCGATGTTTCGTTGGCCAAGTTGGTATCGTAGCGACGTAAAATGGAAGCCATTTCCGTAAGACTTTCTACCGTCGCTACCGGATTTTCGTCTTCTAACAAGGTACTGAGATCGCGGAGGTCTTGTAAAAGCTGATTTTGACCATAATTGAGCAAGGTTCCAAACAGGAAACAGCCCGTTAGTAGGAGGGTACGGAGGTTCATCGTTTCGATTTAAGAGCGTCTAAAAAGGCAGGACTGCAAGTAGATTCTTTGCAAAAAACCGCCTCGTGCAGTTGATTTGAAAGGTACGGAGAATTGGTAAAGATCAAAGACAAATAATGCTTTTTCCGATACCAAATACCCCTTTCCGGCAAGTACCACGACTTCCTATACCACTCTAGTGTACATCTCCGATGGCTCGATTCAGAACGGGATCTTGTCCCAGTAAGCGTTCCTCAATAGTAGGCCTTATATAGGTATCCAGGAAGAGCACCGGTGCCTTAGGGTCGATAGCTCTGGCCAAGTTAAATCGTAGGGTAGGAATATTGACCTGAATCCCTGTATTGGGTAGAGTGATGGATTTATCCCCGCCCGCCAGAACCGTCGGACTCCCCCCGTAGTGCGTTCCAATGAAAGTAGCCCGCTGATGTTCTTGCAGGATCGAACAAACTATCGCCGAATTTGAAAAAGTTCCTCCGTTGGTGAGTACCGTTACTTTACCGGTAAATCGGTTGGTCTGTAGGCCATGGGGGCGATCAGCAGAGCCGCGTACCGTACGCAGTTCCGGGGCGGTTCCCTTTACTTTTTGATAGGAAGCTACCATGGTGAAGGGCTCGTCTAATAAATAGCTCAGTAACTGCTGACCAAAACGAATCGCTCCCCCCTGATTGTGGCGTAGATCAATGATTAAATGATCGCAGGGCGATTGATCGATCTCTTTGAAGAAACCATCCATTGTTTTGGGGAACCGTTGTTGGTATTGCTTTTGGAGAACCGGAGGGTGAAAGTCCCGGATCGTCAAAATAGCCGTTAGGGAATCGGGCAAAAATGCTAGTTGTAGGCCACCCCCACATTCTCGATCGTACACCGGATCTTTTGGATAATGCTGCGTGCGGAAAGTTTGAATGTCCGCAGGGCTTAGGGCGGGTACAGTCCACGCTTGGATTTGCCCGCTGGCATCAATGCCAGTTAGAGAAAAGGCAGATTGCTCTCCGTAGAAATAAGCATAATACTGGCGGAAAAAGGTGTCAAAAATCCAATGAGAATACGCTGGATTAGGACCGTCTTGAGGCAGGCGATCCAACATCTCCTGATGAATTTCCTGAATGGAACGGCCATTAAGGGTTTTGACTTCGGTCCCTTGCTCCAATCCCGGGAGGTCAATATAGATTTCTTGCAAGAATACCCTCCCATCGACCGTATAAAGGCGTCCAGGAAAGTAGACAGCGGCGCTTTCCTTCGGTAAAAATAAAGTATGCCCATCTTGCAGGACTTGAGCAAATTGGCTCAAGTGAAAATAGGCCTCCGCTGAATTGGAATGATCGGGGAGATTTT
>JBCDIO010000470.1:0-4073 GCA_038748815.1 Bacteroidota bacterium | reverse complement strand
TTGATAACCAAAACAACTGATCGTTCCCGTTCCTGTACGATCTCCCTTAGCAATTCCGTTATCTAGAATATATTGTAGTAAATCGTGGTATTGTCGCATCTGCCTCCATTTATTTGCCGCAAACATACGAACTTTAAAGCAGGTGCAAAACCAGCAAGGGACCTTATGGAGAACTTGTCTTTTTTTCATCCTGTTAGTAAGGCAGGTTCTAATCCCAAGCTAATTTAGATTGGTTCTAATTATTGCAAAGTCTGATTATGAAAAAGATCCTATTCCTAGGTAGCCTGTTTCTTTTGGGAGCTTTAGGGGCTACCGCACAAGGCCCTTGGCAGTTCATTGAAGAAACCGACGGTGTAAAAGTTTACTTTCGAGAAGCCGCTTCTGGCCCAATTAAAGAATTGAAGTTAGAACTGACTGTCGACGCTAAACTTTCTACCATTATGGCCGTTTTGAACGATGTCAAGGCCTACGAAGACTGGGTATTCAAATGCCAAGAAGCCCGTGTCGTAAAACAAGTGTCTGACACCGAAATGTACTATTACAATGAAATGGATTTTCCCTGGCCCCTGAGCAACCGGGACCTGATTGCCCACAGTACGATCCACCAAGATCCAATCACCCGGGAAATCAAGACCCAATCCAAAAGTGCTCACTACATGGAGCCCAATCGGGATGGCGTAGTCCGCATGACCACCATTGATGTCAGTTGGAATATTACACCACTCCAGAACGGAAAATCCCATATCATTTATACGTTAAAATCTGATCCAGGAGGATCGATCCCAAGTTGGGCAGTCAACTTTGCCTTGGATAATGGCCCTATTCGCTCCATGCGTAAATTCATGGAAATGCTGAAAATGGATAAGTATCGTAATCAGCAGATCGCCTTTATCCAAGACTGAAGACCGTTCTTTGGGTTCGTCCGGATCGCGAGGAACCCGAAGTCTATGAGTTATCCAAGTATGCAAGCTTGTGTTCGTGATCTAGAAAAACACGGACATCTCCTTCGAATAAAAGAAGAACTAGACCCTAATCTGGAGATCGCCGAGGTCCACCGACGCATCTTTGATAAAAAAGGGCCCGCCATTCTTTTTGAGCGGGTCAAAGGAAGCCCCTTCCCCGGTGTTTCTAACATCTATGGCACCTACGAACGAACCGACTTTATTTTTCGGAAGACCCTAGAGCGGGTTCGCAAAGTGACGGAGTTAAAAGCCGATCCTGGTAATTTTCTCAAGAATCCTTTGCGTTATTTATCGGCCCCCTTTACCGCGCTCTCAGCCCTACCGCAAAAAGCTCGTTTTAATAAACCGATTCTGTACGGCCGAACCACGATTGACCAGTTACCGCTGATCAAAAGTTGGCCCATGGACGGCGGCGCCTTCGTAACGCTCCCCCAGGTTTTTACCCTTCCTCCCGGGGGATCGCGCAACATGATGCAATCCAACCTGGGCATGTACCGGATTCAACTAACCGGTAATCAGTACCAAACGAATCAGGAAATTGGTCTACACTACCAAATCCATCGAGGAATCGGTGTACACCATACGTTGTATAACCAAACCGATGAACCCTTTAAAGCGTCCATCTTTATCGGTGGACCACCTTCACATGCTTTCTCCGCGATTATGCCTATGCCAGAAGGACTCAGCGAAATGACTTTCGCCGGGATGTTGGCCGGCAAGCGTTTCCGCTGGCTAGAAGACCGGGGGCATATTCTCTCCGCCGACGCAGATTTTGTTATTACCGGAACCATCCGCAAGGGCGAAAAAATGCCGGAAGGTCCTTTCGGGGATCACTTGGGCTACTACAGCCTGGAGCATCCCTTCCCCGTAATGGACGTCGACCAAGTTTATTATAAGAAAGATGCCATCTGGCACTTTACGGTGGTGGGCCGCCCACCCCAAGAGGATAGTAGCTTTGGCTATTTGATTCACCAATTAGTAGAGGCCTTAACGCCCGGTGAATTTCCCGGCATTAAAAGTATCAATGCCGTAGATGCCGCCGGTGTGCACCCGCTTTTGTTAGCGGTGGGTTCCGAACGATATATGCCATTCCGGGGCTCCACAGAAAGACCCGATGCTAGCGATGAAACGGGCCCTGAAGAGATTTTGACCCAAGCCAATCACCTACTCGGTAAAGGCCAAACCACCCTGGCCAAGTTTCTGATTATCTCGAATCATTGGGATAATCCTGCCATCGATGCGCATCATATTCCGGAATTTTTCCACCATGTGCTAGAACGAGTCAACTGGGAACGGGATCTTCATTTCCAGACGAATACCTCGATGGACACCCTTGACTATTCTGGCACCGACTGGAATGCCGGATCCAAAGTGGTCATTGCGGCAGCGGGCCCCAAACGGCGAACCCTAGGCACCACAGTTCCGGCGGACTTGCGCTTACCGACGGGCTTTCAGAATCCACAAGTGGTACTGCCCGGTGTGCTGGGTATTCAAGCACCCGACTTTGTACCTGGCAACCGAGATGTACAAATGCAACTGCTCGACGAGCAATTGGGGCAGCAAGACTTAAGTGGTTTTCCATTGATCATTCTGACAGAAGACAGCTCTTTCTTAGGAGCACATTTAAATAATTTCTTGTGGGTAAGTTTCACCCGTGCCAATCCTTCTCACGATATTCATGGTGTTAAGCCCTTTATTCGCAATAAACATTGGGGATGTCGAGGTTCGCTCATCATTGATGCCCGAGTCAAACCCAACCATGCACCGCCCCTGATCCCAGACGCGGCGGTTAGTGCGCGAGTGGATCGCTTGTTTGCGAAGAGTGGGCCATTATATGATTATCGATAAGCCAGATTATGATGCGGTCAATTCTACTTATTCTGCTGCTAACATTGTTGGGAAGTGCCCAAGCGGACGCCCAAACAGCTACCTTTGAATTCACGCCCAACATATCTAATCCGGAATTGGACGCGGCGATGGAATACGCCGGAGAGATTTGGGGTACCTATCTACAATCGGAGGTAACGATAAAGGTGAATGTCTTCTTCACTCCCGTAGATTTGGGGTTCTTAGGATTGGCCGTACCAAATGGTCGAAAAGGTTTTAGCGGTGCTCCAGAGCCCGAATTCTGGTATCCAACCAGTTTGGCGAATTCTTTAGCGGGCATCGAGCTAAATCCGGGTGAGGCAGATATGGATTTGCTATTACCAAATGTAGGAGTCGTTGATTGGTATCTAGGCCTAGATGGTAATCCCGGAAACGCCCAATACGATTTCGTTTCGGTATTCTTACACGAAATCGGTCACGGCTTGGGCATTCTATCGCTAGCCAACGTAGAGGATGAACTAGGTTCATTTGGTATGATTGGAGAGGAACAGTTTGCTCCTTACAATCCATCTTTTCCATTACCGGATCAAGAAGGAATTCCAGGTATTTACGACACCTACTTGGTTACAGGAACGGGAGCCGTAATCATCACGGACTTTATGAATAATTCTGCCGACCTGGAAGGCATCTTTACCGGAAATTCGGTCTTCTTCGATGGACCCACTTCCCGGGCGGCCAATAATGGAGAAGCAGTACGGATCTACGCGCCGGGCTCCTACTCCTTTGGGTCGAGCATCACGCACATCAACGAAAATACCTACCCCTCTTCTTCGGGTAATGCCTTGATGACGCCAAGCATTGGGCTAGGAGAAGTTGAACACGATCCTGGACCAATCGTACTCGGGATGCTTTCCGACATTGGTTGGAATCCTTCGGGGAGCAATACCCAAGAAATAGACCAACAACTTCGCTGGTATACCTACCCGCAGGGCAGTAGAGTAGCGGTTTTTATTGATGGGATCCCACAGCAAGAATTAAAAGTAGGGCTCTACGACTTCATGGGCCAACTTCTGGATATACAAACCCTTGTTGGTACCGGACAACAGGACATTAAGCTAGGACAAAATCTAGTATCTGGAGCCTACATAGTACGGATCATTTCTCCGGGTCAACAATGGACAAAGAAGGTATTCTGGACTGATAATTAAGAATTTATGAGCATTCGTTTGGCTAGTTTTGGTATTCTTCTCTCATTAGCTTTCTTGTGGGCCTGCTCCGGCGTCA
>JBCDIO010000469.1:0-4074 GCA_038748815.1 Bacteroidota bacterium | reverse complement strand
CGATATAATACGCCGACGCTACTAAAATAAATAGGCCATTTAGCCCCTCCGGGCAAAGCGGTTTCTTTAAACCCTATCCCACTAAAAGCGAAGCCCCCCCAGCGTCGAGTTGGCATTTTAGAATGTCCGCTTAACCGTTTTTCTGAATATCTCTGCGGATAGTAACGAGCACCGATCGCCAGGGCGGGAATATTGATCCCCAAATTGGGTAGACTTGTAGCTGCATTGGAGAAATGAGTGAAACTACCCTGCCCCACAAGGGATAAACGGTCATTTAACCGAAAATTGAACCGGAGAGCGAAAGCTGTAATATTATTGACCGAAGAACCAATAGCATTATTCAATGGATTATCTAGCCTATCAAAACTTCTGGTTAAAACAGCCAATCCTGATCCCACCGTAAAGTGCATCGACCACCGCGGCTGGTTAACTAGGGTTAAATGAAGATTTGGGTACAGACCGATAGCGTGTCCTAAGATATTGGCATCCCCTAAATGATAGTATCGAAAAGCGAGGCCAAACAAGGGATAACCGTGGTGTTCCTGCCAGTCTTTATTACCGTCCGTTTGATAAAGCCATTCGACCGTCAATCCATTGCTAGAAGCGGGAATGGGATAAGTAATCCTTGGAGTATGCTTAAGAATACGCCCCCGATGGATGGTTGTTTCCAAACTCCAGGATTGCCCCGTTAGGGAAGAAATCCAACCAAGTAAGACCAACAATGGGAGTAGGCGTTTCATACCTGGAAGATCGGAAAAAATCCGAGGAGCCCCAAGCCTAATCCAACGATTCCAAATGAGCTTGTATTTCACTTCGTTTAGCCCGTAAGAATTGACGGGAATTCTCCATGTCTACGTAGAGTTTGCGGTCTTCTTTTAGAATGGGCACCACCTCTCGGTATTCTTCCAAAAGAGCCTGTAGCCAGGCTCCAGTTGGGCCTTCTTTCCTAAAACTCAATGCCTGGGAAGCATTCATGAATTCGATAGCTAACACCCGATGACAATTTTCGAGTACTCGATATAATTTAGTACCTGCATTAGCTGCCATACTCACATGGTCTTCCTGCCCATTACTGGAGACGATAGAGTCTACCGAAGCCGGGGTACATAGCTGCTTATTCTGACTCACAATCGAAGCGGCCGTGTATTGAGGGATCATAAAGCCAGAATGCAGACCGGGGTCAGCAATTAAGAAGGCGGGCAAACCCCGCGAGCCGCTAATCAACTGATACGTGCGGCGTTCGGAAATGCTAGCCAATTCGGAAGCCGCTATGGCTAGATAATCGAGTGGCAAAGCAACCGGTTGGGCGTGAAAGTTTCCACCAGAAAGGATTTGGCCCGTTGCTGGAAAAATATTAGGATTATCCGTTACGGCATTGGCCTCGCGCAGAAGAACCTCCCTGGCGAATTGGAACGCATCCCAGGATGCCCCGTGGACCTGTGGAACGCATCGGAAAGCGTAAGGATCTTGTACGGCTTCCTTAGGCTTGGCACTGATGACGCTATCGGATAATAACTGACGGACCCAAGCTGCTGTTTGGATTTGGCCTGGGTGGCGACGTACCGCGTGCAGCTTTGGGTCAAAAGGATCTAAGCTACCGTGAAAACCATCGATGGAAAGTGCTGCTGTGATCGTACTTAGAAACAGTAGATGCTGCATTTCCAAAAGGCTCCATAACCCATAGGACGTGGAAAATTGGGTTCCGTTGAGTAAGGCTAAACCTTCTTTAGCGGCAAATTTAAGCGGCGTTAAGCCAAGTTGCTGGTGCACCGCCGCTGCCGATTGCTGCTTACCTTGCCAGTGTACCTCCCCTTGCCCCATCAGCGCCAGACTCAGATGGGCTAAAGGAGCAAGATCACCCGAAGCCCCCAGAGATCCTTGTTGAAAGATCACTGGAATAATTTCTTCATTTAAGAATAATTGAAGCCGTTCTACAACTTCCCAGCGTACTCCGGAATATCCTTGCGAAAGGGACTGAACCTTAGTGATCATCATCAAGCGAACGATTTCCTGGGGTACTTGGTCTCCCGTTCCACAGGCGTGCGATTGCACCAAATTGCTTTGCAATTGTTCAATGGCTTCATCGGAGATTCGAATATTGCACAAGGACCCAAAACCGGTATTAATCCCATAAAAAGCATGGTTCGTTTCGGCAAGTTGTTGTTCTAGAAAAGTCCGACAGTGTTCGATCGCGGTACGGGCTTCTGCGGAAACAGAAATCGTGGGTTGCTTCTCTATCAGGTGCTGGAGAGTAGGGAAATCGATCGGTGCATAACCGATCTCCTGGTGTGTCTCTTGCTGCATGGCTAATCGTTTGGTCGGGCTAATTCTTAATTACTGGGCCAAAGGTACCAAACTGGGTTTGATTAGATTTCATTTTTTTAGGGCTGAGTCGGCTTTGAGGCTAGAAATACCCATTATTTGGGAAGCGTTAAGTTGTCGTTAAAGATCTTCTTCCCAGAACCATTTAGAATTCCCGTATAACATACTGAATGTTAGAATATTAAACTCCAAATAGGAGCTTCAAAAGCAATCCTGTATAATCATTAAGAATTTCTTGCTTAACGCTCCTTTAAGAACCCCAAAGACAATAAAATGCTAATTTTGAGCTTGGTATAAGGGGGGATCACCTCTTCCACTCATTTTATCACAAAAACAAGAACGGATTCATGACGACCGCGCTATTTAAATCCCGAGCTATGAAAACATTTTTTGGACTATTCGCCGCGACCCTGTTCTCTTTGAACTTACAGGCGCAGCGCATTGCTTATGTTGACGTTAACCAAATTTTAGAAAGCATTCAGGAATATCAAGCTGCACAAGACGAATTGGACCGAATTTCGGCCGCTTGGCGCCAGGAAATCGCCCAAGAATACGATAAAATCAAAAGTCTATACAACCGCTACCAAGCTGAGCAAGTCTTATTAAGTGACGACGCTCGTCGTCAAAAGGAGGAGGAGATTATGGCCAAAGAGCAGCAGGTACGGGAAATGCAGAAAGAGAAGTTTGGCCCCGAAGGTGCTTTGTTTGAGAAACGGAAAGAACTTGTTCAACCCATACAAGAACAGGTTTTCGCAGCGATCGAGGCTTATGCCGAAGAACGCGGATACGATTTTATTTTTGACAAAGGGGGGAGTGCTGGAATCATTTTTTCCAACCCCAAATACGATGTAACGAGCGAGATCCTCGATCGACTAAAGAAATAGGAGAAGCCTATTATTGTTGAGTTCCAGGAAATCGTTAGTTTTGCACCGGTTTTTTAGCGGGGGTAAGAGCTCGCTTCTACTCAACCACAAAAACTTAAACGACGATGAAGAAAGTAATTAAATTAAGTGTACTAGCGATCGGAATGATGCTTACCGTAACCGCCGTACATGCACAAAAATACGGCTACGTAAATTCTGCCGCTATCTTAGCAGAGTTGCCGCAGGTACAGCAAATGCGTTCTAACCTGGAATCCTACGGTTCAATCCTACAGAAGAAAGGGCAGCAAATGCTTACAGACTACCAGACGAAGGAGCAGGATGCAATACAGAAAGAGCAAGCTGGTCAACTTGCCCCAGCCGAAAAGGAGCAAGTCCTAGCGGACCTTCAGAAGAAGCAGCAAGAGATTATGGCTTTTGAGCAAGAAATGCAGCAAAAAATGGTTGCAAAGGAGCAAGAGTTACTGCAACCTATTTTGGATGAGGTTTCACAGGCCATCGATGCCGTTGCTAAAGAAAACGGATACACCTTCGTTTTTGACGCAAGCTCTGGTGCTATTTTGTACGCGGATGAGACGTCCGATCTTACCGAAAAAGTAAAGGCGAAGCTTTAAGGAGCCGCTGATATAAAAAATGTAAAGGGAGTAGAAGAGATCCTTCTACTCCCTTTCTATTTTTACAGCATGAATAACGATCGTCCAGCAAATCGTCCTATTGGAATCTTTGACTCTGGCATTGGAGGCTTGACCGTTGCCAATGCTCTAGTAAAGGCGCTTCCCCAAGAAGAAGTTATCTACTTCGGCGACACAGCCCATCTACCTTACGGAGATAAATCAGCGGACGCCATTCGCTATTACAGCCTGAAAATTGT
>JBCDIO010000468.1:0-4092 GCA_038748815.1 Bacteroidota bacterium | reverse complement strand
TAGCAGCGATCGGCTACTCTTTCTAGAATTTCCCGATTGAAATCTTGATCGAAATATTCTTCGTGGGAACCCATTGTAAAAAAAGAATAGGGACGAAGACGAAAAGGCTGGTGGGCCTGAAAATAAAAGCAAATAGAAGCCATGGACTTAGGTTTGAGGATGTAGGAATGGGTGGTAAATAGACGCTACTTTGACTGCTGCTTCGTCCCAGTTGATTGTTTTCAATTGTTCTTTGGCTTGTCTTGCCATTTTTTGTGCCTTAGGATCGTTTTTAAGCAGCGATAAAATGTGGTAGGAAAATAAGTCTGTTTCCCAGAAGTTAGCCTTTAAAGAGGCCGTCAGTAGTTCGGCTACACCTGATTGTTTACTAAGAACGCAGGGGGTTCCTGCTTGAACAGCTTCTAGCGCACTCAGGCCGAAGGGCTCCGAAACGGATGGCATAAAATACACATTGGAAGTAGCTAATAAGGCATCGACTTCTTCCCGGCTAAGGAAACCCGCAAAAATGAAGTACTTACTGAGCTCACGATCTGCAATCTGATCCATCAGCGTCTCTAATTGATCGCCTTGGCCAGCGATAACGAATCGTACATTCTGATAATGATCAATGACTTTTTCGGCCGTTTCTAATAAAAATTGAGGCCCCTTTTGAAAGGTAATTCGCCCAACAAATGCAACAATCTTTTCTGGAATTAAAGAATTCCAACGCTTGATCAATTTGGGGTTAATACCATTATGAACGGGATGAATTTTATGGCTACTTACTTTGTAGTGCTCGGTAATGCGTTGTTTGGTGTAGGCACTAACGGGGACGATGGCATCGGCGGCCATCATCCCCTCCCGTTCAATGCTGTAAATTGAATTTCTTGCTGATTGACCAGAACGATCGGTTTCTAAGGCATGTACATGCAAAACCAACGGTTTTCGAAACCGATTCTTTAATACCTTACCCGCACTAAAGGTAAGCCAATCGTGAGCGTGGATTAGGTCAAAGTCCAGGTATTGAGCAATCTCGGCAACCAACTCTGTGTAGATCGAGATCTTTTGCATAAGGTTGTCGCCGTACATGTTTTTTTCCTGCAACACTTCAATGTTGCGGACAACTGCTTGGGCAGTCGATTTAGTCGGATGTACCACTGCGGTACCAGCACTTGAATTGGGATAGGCACTTACGTGATCCCAATTTTCGGTACAAGGTCGTTGTAAAATTTGGTTCCATTGCTGACTTGGTAGGTCCAATTCGGCTAGCTGATTTAAACCGATAACGGTAACTCCGGGTAGCTGAGGATCCTCTGCTTTCTTTGGAACAACCAACGTAATTTGGACCATATTTGAAAGGGCTTTTACCAAGCCATGGGTGGCAATCGCCAACCCTCCACTCATTAGTGGAGGGAACTCCCAACCTAGCATCAAGATGCGAGGCTGTTTTTGATTTTGCATGTGTTAAAATTTGATCGGGCTAAAAAAAGTGTAATCGGGTATGGTTCGGGTAGCCTCAATGGGTTGTTCTCTAGAGTATTAAAAGCTGGAGGCATGCGCAAAGGGAGGGAACATGCAAAAGTCGTGGGGGAGTCTTATCAAGTTGGTTTGTATAACCGTTTTCTGATGTTGTAAAAGTACTGTTAACAAAGGCATTAGGTCAATGCCCGAGGTATCGGCCAATTGACAATTGTCGGGGATTGGACCCCAACATTATGGGGTATATATACTTTTTGTACATACCATAACATATTCACCCTTTTAGGATGAACTGCAAAGTTGACGCAACTCGGGAGAGATAAGAGGATCCAAACAGCAAAACATGTGCGGTTAGATAGTACAGCTGATAAATGGCTTGTCGCTTCTGCCACCCAGCAGTCCGTGCTTGCCCAGCATGGTAACCCTCGTAAAACGAACTAGGAAAACCACCAAAGAGTTCGGTCATTGCCAGGTCCACTTCGTAATGTCCGTAATAAGTGGACGGGTCAATCAAATAACAACGGTTTTCGACCTGTTCGAATAAGAAATTTCCGGACCATAAATCTCCGTGTAATAAAGAGCGGCCTTCGGCGGGCAAGAATTCGTTAAGCCTTCGTTGTAGCACTTGCAAGCTTCGTCGGATGGCTGTAGGAAGTAATCCCTGATCCTGCATGGCTTGCAAATGTGGCTCGATGCGATTTGCTTGCCAGAAGCTGGGCCAATCCGTATTAGGAGTGTTATTTTGAGCTAACCGGCCAAGTAAGTTCGGTTTTTCCCAGCCTGAGAAAGGCCCAATGGTTTGATGCAGGCTGGCCATTGCTTGTCCAAAAGAAAATCCAGCGGCGGCTGGAAGCGGCCCTGCCTGCAACCAGGGAAGAGCTAAATAAGAGTAGGCAGGTAAATTTCCCTGGTGCAAAACCACCGGTACAGCGATGGTTTTTGATCGCCTCAATGCTGCCAAGCCCTCTGCTTCAACGCGTAGGGAATAGGGCAGAGTAGAGGTAGAAACATACTTAAGAAATACAGCCCCTCGGTTGGTTGTCAACTTGTAGGACTGGGCAATATCCCCACCAAAAACCGGCTGGGCTTCCCCTTTGGAAACCCAGCCGGCTGCACATAAATGATCGGTAATGACCGAAGGTATACCCATCGGCTATAGTCTATTTTTGTTAATAATCTGTAATAATTCGTCCCGGTAATTCTTACCGATTGGCAAGTGCTTGGCTTGGCCTTTTTCTTCTACCTCTACCATATTCCCTATTACGGCTTGAATCTTGTCAATACTAACAATGTAAGACCGGTGAATTCGCTTAAATTGATTTGCGGGTAGTTTATCCTCTAGGCTTTTCATGGTTTGCAGGGTAATCACGCGTGTTTTGTCGAGGCGAATGATTACGTAGTCCTTAAGACCTTCGATGTAAATGATCTCGTCGTACTTAATCTTTACTAGCTTTTTATCCGCCTTAACAAAAATGAAATCTTCCCCATCGGGTAGGTCTTCTTTTGGGGAGTTACTAGCTGTGGTGGTTTGACCACGTTGAAGGTTGATTTGATCTTGGGCTTTATTGACCGCTTTCATGAAGCGCTCCAAAGAAATGGGTTTTAGTAAATAGTCTAAGGCATCAAGCTCAAATCCTTCCAAGGCGTAGTTGGGGTAGGCCGTAGTGAAGATGACTAAAGGAGGATTCGTCAGTGTTTTCAGAAAATCAATCCCGGTTAACTGGGGCATTTGAATATCCAGAAACATTAGATCAATATCGTTATTCTTTAGGGCATCATTGGCTTCTAGCGCATTCTGACAGCGCTTTACCAGATTCAGCTCCGGAATCTGTCCGATATACGTTTCAAGAACATCCAATGCAAGGGGTTCGTCATCGACAATAATGGTATTGATCATAAAGGTTGCGGTTTTCTTTGTTTTTAGAAGTTAGTCTAGATCGATATCTAAACGAACAGCGTAGGTATTGGGGGTTTCCTGAATTTTTAAATCATATTGATCGGGATACATCAATTCTAACCGTCGCTGAACATTTACCAAGCCAATCCCACCACTTTTGCGATTAGGGTCCCGTTGTGGCAGTACTTCTGGTTTACTATTCTCAATGAAAAGATGTATGTGTTGATCAATTACGTCCAATTCAATATTTACAAAGCCCTCCGACAGATTATTACTCAATCCGTGTTTAAAGCTATTCTCCAAGAATGGAATAAACATCAGGGGCGCGATTTCTTGCTCACTCACTGCTCCAGTAACGCTGAAATGAATATCGACATTTTTTCCCTGTCGCAATCGTTCCAGGTCCAGATAATTCCGAAGATAGTTCACTTCCTTTCTAAGTGGTACTCTCCGCTCGTTACACTCGTAGAGCATGTAGCGCATCATTTCCGATAACTTTATAACGATTTCAGGGGCCTTTTCGGATTTTTTTAGGGTCAGTGCGTAGAGGTTGTTTAAGGTATTGAATAAGAAGTGCGGATTAATCTGTGACTTCAGAAAGCGTAGCTCTGACTGCATGGTTTGGGTTTCCAATTCTTGCTTTTCCCGAACGTGCCGAAACCAATCAGTGGTAATGCGGAAGATCGTCGAAGATCCGGCAATCATGAAGGTGGGTATAAAGTATAGATTAAGATCTT
>JBCDIO010000467.1:0-4097 GCA_038748815.1 Bacteroidota bacterium | reverse complement strand
TATTGTAATCGCGGTAAAGGAAGGAGGCCCTGATCCGGAAACAAATTCTCGTTTACGTGCAGTTATTCAAAACTGCCGGGCAGCAAATATGCCCAAGGATAATATCGAGCGGGCTATTAAACGCGCTACTGATAAGGACACTGGTGATTTTAAAGAAACCACCTTTGAGGGCTATGCGCCCCATGGAATCGCTATTTTAGTAGAAACGGCTTCTGACAACAATAACCGAACCGTTGCCAACATTCGCAGCTATTTCAATAAATGTAATGGAAGCCTCGGAACCTCAGGGTCTGTGTCCTTTATGTTTGATCATTTTAGCAAATTCCGCATTAAGTTGGGAGAAATGGATCCCGAGGAATTAGAATTAGAATTGATCGATTATGGACTAGAGGATTTCTTTGAAGACGAAGAGAACACCATGATGATCTATGGTGGTTTTGAAAGCTTCGGCAAGCTCCAATCTTTTCTGGAAGAAAGCGGAATCGAGATTGTGGAGTCTGGCTTTGAACGCATCCCTAATATCACCAAAGAGTTAAATGAGGAACAGAAAGCCGATGTAGATAAGCTACTGGAGAAAATTGAAGACGACGACGATGTACAGAACGTCTTCCATACCATGGCTTAAAGTACAATTCTGATCCTCTTCGTACTTGGACTTTCCGGTCTTGCACCAAAAGTCCCAGCTCATTCTGAGCACCTAAATCTCTATCGAAGAAGGTACCATGCGATATTGGGTCAATCAGCTTTTAATGATGGGAGTTCCAAAGGATATTGGTCTGATGGAACGTTTAGCTAGAAAGATCTTTAATTTAGATCTGCTAATGGCCCTTATATTGCCTCTTCTTTTCGCGGGCTTTTATTTCTGGATTGGCATCCGAGATACCTATATTTTTCTACTCATTGGTTTTATTTTTCTTCATTATTTACTGGAGGCTACCCTTACCTACTTTGGAGGATTTCGGATCTCGGTGTACTTGACCATCATTTTTAATGTTTTCCTGATTTCCTTCGTTACAATCTCTCTGCACATTCCAGCGATTGCCTTCATGTTGTTTCCGGTTGGGATGAGTGTGTTTATTTATTTCCCGGGCGCCTTCCGGATTACGGTTCCGGTCTATCTTGGGCACGCCATTTTAGCCTTGGGGTACTTTGTCGTTCTTTCTAGTTGGCTACCTTATGAATCATGGAAATTTATTTCACCGCAAGAAACACCATTGGTTTTTGGTTCCATCGTAGCCATTGCTATCCTGGGGGTGTACAAAATCTTAATGCTTGTTTACCTCTATAGCTCTGTTCTTCGGTTTAGTCGTCGACAGGAGCAGAAAATGAACCAAATTCTGGGTGAAAACCAGTTAGGTATCGTTTTACTTGATCAAAATTGGATCTTTCGATCCCTCAATAGTGCTTTTGTTAAGTTATTGGGCTATACCCGCTCCGAACTCCTGAATAGTTCCATCCAAGAATTTCTGGAAGATCCTATCGAAAATCATTTAATGCCTTTAATAGAACGGAAGGTGCATTCAATGGAGATCTTTCTGCCCATGATTAGAAAAAATGGGAAACGAATTGTGGTGCGTGCCTTCTTACAGGGGTACTACGAGGACAAAGGGTTATTGCAGTCTGTAGTGATTTCAGCTTTTGACACAACGGAAGAATGCCTTGATAAGCGGTCCAAGGAGCTGAACAGTAAGATGATAAACGATATGCTGCAAGGGCTTCCTTGCATCTATTATCGATTTAATAAAAACCTAGAATTTCTGGAGAGTAGAGGACCTGCATTACAAAACTTGGGCCTTAAATACAACCAAGTGGTTGGACAAAGAATTGATGTCCTTTATCATGTCTATCCAGATATTGTCAAGGCTCACCACGATGTGCTAGAAAAAGGATTTAGTAGTGTCAGAACCAGTGTAGAATTCGAAGGACAACAGGTTTATTTCGATACCAAAATTAGTTACTACCCGGAGCAACAAGAAGGGGTTGGCTTAGCAATTGATATTACGGAGCAAGTGTTAGCAGAAAAAGCCTTGGCCATTTCCCAACGGAAGTATCTCGATGTATTTGAAACGACGGATCACGCCATTCTGGTAGCCGATCCCGAAGAAATGAAAGTGATTGACTGCAACCAGGCAGCGGTCGAGATCTTTCATTGTAAGAGTCGGGAGGAATTCATTGGCTCTTCCTCCGGGCAATTCACTGCTCCGGTGCAACCCGATGGGGAGCGATACGAAGATCTGGGGGCTCGGGTATTGCAGACCGTTTATGAGCAGGGAATCTTCCACGAACGACTGCTGGGACGACGGATGAATGGAGATTTCTTCTGGAAGGAGATCAAGGTCATTCAAGATAAAGTAGCGGATGCCAAATATTTCATCTTCTTTATCAAAGATATCGATGCAGAAATTAAAGAAACCGCTAAACAGTATAAGAAGGACCAAAAGTATCAGGCTTTGTTTGAAAAGAATCAAGATGGGTTATTGATTCTAGACCTACGCCTCCGCCAAGCCATTGAGGCAAATCCCAAAGCGGCCGAATTATTTGGATTAGAAATCGAAGAACTATTGCAGCGAAACCCCATTGAACTAATGCCCGAGTTTCAAAGCGATGGCGCGCCCTCGGAATCCACTTTCCGGCAAAAAATGTTTCTCAAGCAAGCCCAACGACACATCCGCTACAATTGGGACTTTTTACATAAGAGTGGAGAAATTTTCCACGTAGAAATTCTGGGTTTTATGCTACCCGCACCGGACGATCATTTGATGGTCTACTGCATGCGCGACCGCACCGAGCAACGAAAGCAGCAGGCACTGATCCAGGAAAACCTAAGCTCTCTACAGACCTTAAATCAAGAGCTTAAAAAATATATTGCTTCCAATCTCCACTTAGAGAACTACGCCCATATCGTGGCACACGATTTAACGGGGCCAATCCGCTCGATCCACACTTTCTCGGAACTTCTCCAACGAGAGCTAGAAGACTGTTCTTGTGGTCGTAGAAAAGACTACCTTGACTGGATTATCCAGTCGGCCGAAGAAATGGAGCAACAAGTAGAAAAACTCTTAGCACTCGCGAAAATTGATCAACAAGGAGTGTACAAGGAAACGATAAAGACCAAGGATTTCTTTGCGCGACTAATCAATGACTACCAAGCGTCTAATGGAAGCACCAAGATCCATTTGAATATTGACTCTTTACCAGGACAAATTCGGGTCGATGCAACCTTTTTCCGGATCTTGTGGAACAACCTTATTGGCAATGCCCTCAAGTTTCAAAAACCCAACCAGCCAAACCAGATATTACTGGGAGGTACCCAAGAAGAAGGAAATCTTCAGTTCTACATTGAGGATCATGGAATGGGGATTCGCCCCGAGGACCTAAACCAAAATTTTAATCTGTTTTACCGGGGGGCTTCTCAGAATCGCATCGGTGGGCACGGTATTGGTTTAGCTATCTGCCAAAAGATTGTGAAAGAGCATGGAGGAGAGATCCGTGTATCTTCTCAAGAGGGAAAAGGAACCCGCTTTTCTTTCCATATACCAGAATAAATCCCGGATTCTCGTATCTTTTGAGGGAAATTAACCACTAATAGATGCGCCCAGTACTGCTCACATTTCTGCTAGCAGGATTTTATTCTTCCATTTTCGCCCAAGTAGTCTCTACGCCCCTTTCTCTAAAACGAGATCAGTTGGTGCTACATGGTACTTTAGAGCAGCCCAGTCAACCCCCTGATGAATCGGTTTTAGTCTTCATTATTCAGGGCTCTGGACCAACCGATCGGGATGGTAACAATCCTATGGCCAAGAACAATAGTTTAAAAATGCTATCGGCGGGCTTGGTAGAATTGGGATATTCCACCTTTCGCTACGATAAACGGGGGGTGGGAGAGAGTATCCTTAATCCCGAAAAGATGGCGGAGCAGGTTTTCGAGAACTTTGTTGCCGATGCCATTGCCTGGAAGGAACAATTAGAAAAGGAGTACGCGTTCCAAAAAGTCGTCATTTTGGGGCATAGTCAAGGAAGCTTGGTAGCTGCTTTAACGCATTTAGAATCTCCGGCCACGGGCATCATTTCGCTCGCCGGCACGGCTCGCTCGGCCG
>JBCDIO010000466.1:0-4107 GCA_038748815.1 Bacteroidota bacterium | reverse complement strand
TGAAAGACGGCTACTTTTGATTAAATCATTCTTCCATTAGCAACCCCATCCAAACTTCTCAGTCCTTAGGATCAATACCCACCATATTTTGAAAATGGACGAAATTGTGTCCCTTGTGGCTTGCCAATCGTGGTATTCACCATCAAAAGAGACAAGTCAGCCCGTAAAAACAACTTAATATTCATTTTTTATTGTTTTTTTATCTTCTGATTACTAGAACACCCTTGGGGCTACACATAATATAGATTCGATTGAGCAAATATCTTTCAGCTTCTGTGCGTTCCTTAGGCAGATTTTAAGTACGCTTTTACTGTTTAAGTGGAGCATAGAAGGAGGTCCGAGATGTTGTCTAAGCATGCACTTTCGGGATTTACATACTGTGCAAAACAAAAAAGCTAAAAGAAAAACCCTCACCGGGAACTTGTCAAACTGGTGAGTAAAGGCCTAGGCCTGACAAACGAAAAACAACTCATCCATTCAAAACTGATCGGATAAATCTATGATGAATGATCTAAGAAAGACCATCCTCCTTCTGAGTTTGCTATTCTGGCAAACGCTGGCTTGGTCTCAACAAACCACCGTTTACACCGACGCATTACTGGCATTTAAAACCGCCGAAGCACATTTTGAGCAGGGTTTGTACGGTAATGCCCAAGGTGAGTACACGCAAGTCATTGAATTATTACGCCCCTTACAAGACGCCGAAGTAGAGTTACTCCGTAGTAAAGCGGAACTGGGCTACGCGAAGTCCGCCGTGCGCTTAGAGCTCCCCGATGGGGAAAAACTGATGCTCGACTTCATCCGTAGTCACGCTCCGGATCCGATCTCGAACCAGGCGCTTATCGAGCTTGCAAACTTTTACTACAGTTCAAAAAAATACGATAAAGCCGTAGAGTATTTCTCACAAATCCCGACCGCGCAGTTATCAGCCGAAGAAAAGTCGGAAGTTCGTTTTAAGATGGGATACGCCTTCTTCGTACGCAAGAAATTTACCAAGGCGAAGGACAACTTCAAGCAGGTAAAAAATCTGGAGAACGAGTATTACTACCCAACCAATTACTACTACGGGCTATGTGAGTTCTTCCTCGGCAATTATGACGAAGCCGTACGTAGTTTCAAATTGGTGGAACGTTCTCGTTTGTATAAGGGTCATGTGCCCTACTACGTTGCGCAAATCTATTTCGCCCAGAGTGACTACGATCAATTAGTCACTTACGTTGAACCCAAAATCAACGACAGCAAGCTTAAAAAACGGAAAGAACTGAACCAGTTATTGGGTCAATCGTATTTTGAAATGGGTGACTACGCCCGAGCCCTCCCCTATCTGGAATACTATGCCGAGCGCAGTGGTAAACTACGGGAGGAAGAATTCTACCAGCTGGGCTTTACCCAATACAAAGGCCAAAAGTATAAAGCCGCCGTTAAGAGCTTTGAACAACTTTCTGGCACCCAGAGTCAGTTGGGGCAATACGCCATGTATTACTCAGGAGATTCGTACCTCAAAATTGGTATGAAGAATGCAGCCCGTAATGCCTTTGGTAAAGCCCGTCGTTTAGGTTTCGATCCTTCGGTAACCGAGGAATCGGAGATCAACTTTGCTAAGCTATCCTACGAAACGGGCTATTACTCAGACGCCATTAGCTCCCTCCAGCGAATCCAGCCCACTTCGACCTACTATTCGGAGGCGCAATCCCTGATGGCGGAGATTTTTGTGACCACCCGGGACTACGAGCGCGCCATGACCATTCTGGAAGGAATCAACAATAAAACGCCCCAATTACGGGAAGCGTATCAGAAGGTAGCCTACTACCGGGGTATGCAGTTATACCGGGACAATCAAGCGGATCAAGCCCGTCAGCACTTCGTAAAGTCCAACACTGAGCCGATCAATGCCACGATCAAAGCATCCTGCATTTTCTGGCTTGGGGATATTGCCCACAAGAAGAAGCAGTATAACGAGAGTATTCGTTTGCTCAACCAATTCTTGACCCTATCAAAAACCTTAACGGATCTACCGGAAGAATCTTCGGTATATACGGCAAATTACACGCAGGGCTATAACTACCTGAAGCAGAATAATTATACCACAGCTTTGCAGTTTTTCACGGAGTCCGTAAACGGAATCAATCGGAACAAACCATTTATTCGTAGTGCCTATGTAAAGGATAAAGTTTTGGGTGATGCGACGCTACGGGCGGGCGACTGTAACTTCAAACGCAATCGCTACAACGACGCCATCCGCTTTTACGATGATGCCATTCGCAATCGCTACTCGGATTATGTGTACGCACTATATCAGAAAGCCATCATCGAAGGGTTGCGAGGCAACACCACTGATAAGATCTTAAACCTGGAAGATATCGCTGACAACTACGCAGCTTCTAAGTTTGCCGATGATGCCCTCTATGCACTAGGCGTAACCTACCAGGAAATTGGCCAATTGAATAGTGCCACTCAGCCACTCCGGAAACTGATCAGCAATTACGCGCAAAAATCAGATCTAGTCATCCCAGCACTTATCCGTTTGGGGCTGATTAGCTATAACCAAGGAAACCTACAAACCTCCATCGAGTACTACAAGCAGGTCTTTGGGTATAACCCAGGGCCCGCCGAACGTAAAAGTACCTTAGCCGCTTTGGAAGAGATATACGTGGATGACCTGGGAGATCCCGATGGTTATACCCGCTTCCTGGAGACCATTCCTGGAGTGGCCATCGATGCTTCTGGTAAAGATGCCCTCAACTTTCGGGCAGCAGAAACACAATACAATAATGCGAACTACAGCCGAGCCATTCAGGGTTATGATGACTACCTGCGGAAATTTCCCAATGGAGAGAATACTTTAGTGGCCCATTTCCACCGGGGAGAATGTCATTTCCAGCTGAAACAATACGCACCGGCTTTGACCGATTTTGAGTACGTTCTCAACCAAGGACAAGGACGCTACTACGCCAAGTCACTACGCCTGGCAGCCTTGATCTCCTATAACTTCTCCTTAGACTTCAATAAGTCGTACGCTTATTACTCCAAATTAGAAGAAGTAGCCCTGGATGAAGATATGCGTTTTGAGGCACAGCTTGGTGCCATGCAGAGCGCCTACCGGATCAACAATCCTACAGCGGTTACACAAATGGCTAGCAAGGTGGCAAATAATCCAAGTGCGAACTTAAATCAACGCTCCATTGCGAATTTCTATCTCGGAAAGATCGCTTACGACAACAAAGATTACGATGCCGCCTCGGCGGCTTTTGATCAAGTGATCCGATTAATCGATAGTGAGGAAGCCGCCGAAGCCCGTTTCTTGATCGCTGAGATTTATTACTTCAAACGGAATTTAAGCGCCGCAGAGGGTGCTTGTAATCGTGCGATTCAGGACAATTCAGCTTATCCATTCTGGATCGCCAAGTCTATGATTCTCCTATCGGATGTATACGCCGATATGGGAGACCTGTTTGATGCTCGTGCCGTATTAGAAGCACTCATTGAAAATTACGATGGTGATCAAGGTCTGATTCAAGAAGCTCAGAACAAGCTGAATGGCCTAAACCAACAGGCAAATCAAAGCAGCCGGATCGAATCCAGTGATCCAAATGTCTTTGAATTTGAAGAGGACGGTGGAAACTAACCACCCCGTCAGCAATGGCCGTTGATTACTTTCTATTGATTATGACAAAAAGAAATTCGCATATGCAAACTCGGCAATTAATCGGACTACTTGGGCTCTTTTTTTGGAGCTCTTTAGCGGTTGCCCAAAATGATTTACCCTCGGAGAATGTAACGGTTCTCAACAACTTCGAAGCACAGCTAGCCGAATCAGAACGCGTCGACTTGCTCCCTACGCTTCCGCAACCAGATACCAGTAAATCATCGCAAACCTATTACGTTCCTACTAAGATTCTTCCGGTAGACTATCCACCACCAAAAATCCGGCCAATCGCCATGCGTTCGGAAAAACTACAAAAGGTCTATAATGGCTATGCCAAAGCTGGAGTGGGTCTACCCAATGCTTTTTACGGAGAAGGAAGTTATCGAGTATTCTTAGATAAGAAACTAGACCTGGGTTTTGGACTTCGGCACCATTCTGCTAACCGACGAAGTGTGGAGAAC
>JBCDIO010000465.1:0-4110 GCA_038748815.1 Bacteroidota bacterium | reverse complement strand
GCGCAAAACATCGCGAGAGCGCGGCCCTTGCAACGCCAGATTGGGCAGCGATTGGGGAATTATTGCTCTTGTCCAAACAGGACTACGAACATCTCATTACCAAGTACGGTTTTTGGCGAGACTTTATGGCTAAAGTTATGCTAGATGACTTTTGCCGCTTGACAACTATTCAACAAAAATTCATCCAGGAGTCTCCTGGCAACTCCCTTGGAAACAACACCGATCCTTCCAATACCCATCAGGTTTCTTTAGAGACCTTAGCAGACATCCTCGGCATTCCCAGGGAGAAGCTTCCCATATTTTTTGGTCAATCCCAATAAAGCTTCCTAGAGCAAATACAAGCTACCTAACATTAGGTATTTCAAGAACCCATACTGGTAGGTATCTTGTGGCTAATTGAAATTAGTCTAAATAAGCTTTATGGCACGATCCAATAATTTGGGGGAGCAGAATCCTTCCCACTTTGTTCGGCTACCACAAGCCATCCAAACCACGCAAGGGAAGAAACTCAAAAAGAAATGTTGCAAGAAATATAAGAAAGGTAAACGCTGTAAAAAATGCCCTTGATTTTATTTAAAATAAATAAAAGAATGGGAATTTTTTGTGCCAAACCTACTTATCGCAACAAAAGGGGCCCGCTCTGTACCAGCTTTCCGTCCTGTACAATTTCGTAGGAGTACCAGCCCGCCGACCAGTTCTCCGAACGAATAATGCTGGTGTTCATTCCAATCTCTTTACTACTCACTACACGGCCTTGGGCATCGCGTAGCTGCCAAGATGCTGATTGTGGTAATTCTAGATTCCCAGTCCACAAAATATTGAACTGGTCGTTCACCGGATTCGGAAAAATCGCCCAGTTCTGCTGCCTATCGTTTAATAAAACAGACTGCCAAGACATAGGATCCTCCACTTCTTCTTGTAACAAATAAACAGCATCAAGCATACCCGGCTGGGGAATAGCAACTTGGAGCCCCGCTGTATCAACCGCAAAGTACTGGAATGGAAGACCTGGTAGATCAAAAATCTCACCATCAATTCGCACTTGGTGTGGGAAAAGGTCCGTATCGAGGCTCTGCAATAAAACCACCTCTTCTCCACTCGGCAGATACTGAACCGCCAAAGCTTCGAACGGACTATAGCTCACCATTTCCGAAAAGCCAAGAGATAGAAGATCAAAGTACTCTACTAATCCGTCCTGGCCATCTTGTGTGGTGACTACGAACCGCTGTTCCTCCTCCTCATATTGAATGGTAGTCGGATTTGAATTACAGGTATAAATATCTATGAGTTCGGCATCGGGACCAATATCCTCAATGATCGCAATCGATGATTCAAATAAACGAGTAACGCCAACAAAGGTACCCAGATCAGTACCCTCCGCGATCTCTACCCGCAAGGGGAAGCCATCCAAAGGAATTTCATTGACGACGGTATGGGTATTGAGATCGATCATTTGAACGATGTTGGAAAATGGACAAGCCAAAACCCCGTAATTCCCCGCTTCATCGAAAGCAATATTCGAGCGAATACCGTAGTTCTGCCAGCTCACACCTACATTTCCAACCGTTATTGACTGGACAATACTCGAACTAGCACCATCCAATTGGATGACGCCAATGTTATCCGCACCACCCGCATTGAGCACATAGGCAAATTCGTCTCCCGGCAAAATAAAGATCTGATCGGGCTTACTCCCCCCGGAGGGTACTTCAGCGACAATGGCTTGCAGTTCTATATCGATCACCATAACGGTATTTTCCATGCGCTTGGCAACGAGCGCATAGCGACTATCGGAGGTGATTGCTACCTGAAACGTTTCGGTGCTCCCTAATGCCAGAATGGTATCCTGTTCGGTGGTTTCCAGGTCGAAGATGGTGAGGGTTCCCGATAGTGCGTTGATGCTCAGCAATTTTTCTCCATTCGGTGTAAACTCTACCGCGTAGGGTGAATCCCCCTCCAAGGGGGAACCACTAATCTGGTATCCCTCGTAAGCAATTTGTCCCAGGTCGTTAAAGGAGTAAAAATACATCCCTTCGTTGCGCAGTGGATCAGAAGCAATAATGCGTCCATCTACTGGAGAAACCGCCCCATTCTGTATCGAAATGCCTTGCTGGAGCCCCGTCACACTGCCTGTCTCGAAATCGATGGCAGCCAGGTAAAAGTCACCCGCAATGGCGTATTCGTAATTGGGCCCTTGGCCCACCCAATCGGGGGTATTTCCTGTCGAAATGAGTTGGAAGGTACTATCTGTAAAATCGACGAGTGCCGTATTCCCGGGGCTTACGCTACAGAATAATTTTGAGCCATCAAAATTGGTGGCCGGGGGGCTATAATTGGAAAAGACACTTTGTCCCGAAATAGTTACCGAAGCACTGACCGTTTGCGCTTCCCAATCGATTTGATAGGCTATGCCGTCACTGCCCGCATCCAGGGCCAAAATTTTGCTCTGATCACCGGATAAAGTCAATTGGCCAATATTGGCTACTTCGGGCAAGGTATTTACCAGAGAACCATCCGCTAGACTGAAAAAGCGTAAACCCGTATCATCCCAGCCATTCACCAAAAATGCATTATCTGGCGTAATGACCATATCGGCATAATAAATAGAGCTACGTAGATTGGAGGTTATGAAGGAGAATTTGTACAAGCCAACGCCTGCGCCGGGAATGATTTGCCCTAAAGATTGGCTTTGTAGATCTAATACTTGGGCTTGTGATTCTCCAGCAATGATTGCAATGGACCCATCGGGACTTACTAAAACTTTAAAGGGTTCGAAAGAGAGATCAATATTGGCTAAAACCTCCTTACTGGCGATATCTACAATAAATACCTTGGGGTCACCAGCAATGATGACCGCTAGCTCTTCCGAGAAATCAACTTCTATAGGTCTAAACCCAAGATTAAAGGACTCTTTCCAACTGACGAGAAAAGGGTCGTAAACCGAAATATTATTAGAAACCCGGTTAACTACCCAGGCCTCGGTGCCATCGGGGGTGAACTCCATATGTTGGATATAGTCTCCTTCCTGTTCATCACCAACGCCCAATTCCGAGGCATCCCAACGAGAACCAGCAGTTTTAGAAAGAGTCCCTTGATCGTACTGAATGATCGGGTCGCCTTCCTCCGAAACGGGCGCTTGAGCAGATAAAAAATAGGATACGAAAAGGGATAAAGAAAAGAACAGTAAGCGTTTCATAGGCTAGGGATTTGTACTTTCTTGAATTTACAAAATCTCCCCGAATTGAAAAGCTAAATCCGTTTCGGTTCCTAGCTCAAGGCTGATTCGAAAAAGGGAATCGTAGTCTTATAAAAAGTATCGACAACCATCCGTTTTTTGGTTTCATCATCTTTCCCTTTAAATGCCGCGTACGGTAGAATTGCGCCTTCCCATCCATCGGGGTGTAAGACCCATTTTGCGCCATTGTCACCCAGAGAAGGACGGTTAGTAAAGTCAACTTTAGAGTCCTTGCAATATCCCTAGATTTAGAAATAAAAGTCGTCTTCAACCTGGTCAGGCACTGCCCAACCGATTCCAATGGCTCGCTGTTTATTGGCTTTGAAAGGGAAATAGCCCCCGGTATCGAAGTGGTGTGGCCAAATGGCAATCAGGCTGGCCTCGATTTTATCCGAGTTCATTGAAAAAGAGGCAGCATTTAGAAAATCGCGGGCATCATTACGGGTACTCGTCCATTCGTTGGCCAGTACACTGTAGTCTGCCACATCTGGGAGATTTTCGGTTAAGCCTAAAAAGCCTTCGGGTACATCGTAATGCAGCTTGAAATCCATAGCCGGGGGTTCATTAACGTATTTCCCTAATACCTGCCGGTAATCATTGACAAAATCGGAAAATGGCATTCCTTGAAATGACGAATAGTTTAGAGTTTCAAACTCTTCATAGGGGGAACCAAAATCCTCAAAGGCCACATTGAAAGAATAGGGATCAATTTTGATTTGATAGGGTCTGTTGGACTGATAAATAGCCGTAGTGGTCTCCAATTTAATAGATAATTGAAGGGTATTGTGGCTATCATCCGGCCGGTGAGGTTCGTATTGGTGAGTGGTCCAGGCCATAAGCTGAGCCAGGCGATGCATGAGCCGGTCATAATCGCG
>JBCDIO010000464.1:0-4120 GCA_038748815.1 Bacteroidota bacterium | reverse complement strand
TTTCCATCGCTCGAATTGATTCTTTCCAGGATTATATTAGAGGATAAATCTACCACCTGTATCTGAAAATTTTGATTTACATATGCCGTTTGGCCCACTATAGATGAGTGATTACTACCAAGGAGCATAAAGCAGACAGCTAGGAAAAAAATCCGTTTTATGGTGTTCATCTGATACTGATTAATAAGGATATGGAAGTACTTAGAAATGGGTATGTCTAAACAATAATATTTAGCCGAGCTTAACGCTAAGCATTACACAGAACAACTTATCTGGCGGAGACAAATAAGTGTACCGGTCTACTTAGAGTAAGCGGACGGAAAAGATAGACTTCGTAAAATTGGAAATACTGAATGGGTGCTCGGTTTAAATGGACCGAGCTTGTGCTTTATTTACTGGAATGAAATATATAAAAAAGATATCAGATAGATGGCTATTTCTTAGCTTTTATTCACCCCTAGTAGCCATGATCCAGCGATCAGTGGTCTGAGAATTTTTCCACGAAGTCTTACAACTTTACCCTACCGATACACCATTTTAGCCCGTTCAGGCTTGGAACAAGCTTGGTAGGTTGGATCATATTGCTGACAAATTCAGTTGCCTCTAAGAACGATCCTCAAACCACTGATTCACCCAAGGATTTCTGCGCCCGATACGGATTCCTAATCAAGCTTTAAGAACCGTTGGATCTGCTGCCGATTCCCTTGTTCTACCTTTAAAAAATAAGGTCCCGCAGGCAAATGAGCGATCGGCATTTCATGTTGCCCTCCAGCTAAGTAGCCACGCTCCAACTCTATCCCTTGTTGATTAAACAATACATACTGATAAACTTGGCTGGAGAGGGGTAATCCAATTCCAATCTGAATAGTGGCTGGATTCGGGAATATTTTCACCCACTGCTCCACTTCTGGTTTACCTTGTTCTACTACCGAATTTACCGGTTCTTCCTCGGTAAAACCAATTACCCAAGCTTCACGACTACCCAACGCTCGGTTTGCCTGCCAGGAAAGAATATCCCCATTCTCACCCACTTCGATCGTTCCTAGAGATTGGTTGGAATACAGATCTACCGCATAGAAAACGCCAGGTTCTAAAGTAGAAACGGGGAGTGTAAGCTGTGGTAGCTTCGCACTGCTGCTGTAATTGGCAACAACGACAACACCTTCTCCGGCTTTTAAACGAGCGTAGGATAATACGGTTGGATCATCTGTGAGGACAGACAAATAAAAACCGGTTTGTAGGGCTGGATAATCATTGCGTAGGTGGACGAGTTTGCGATAATGATTGAAAAGCGAATTTGGATCCGCTTCCATATTGTCTACATTCTGATTTTGATAGTTATTACCTAGATTAGTCCAAGGATTACCAGTGGTAAAGCCCGCTCCAGAACCACCGTCCCATTGCATGGGACGACGAATATTTACGTGGTCACCCGTACCCGTCATACCCAGTTCTTCTCCGTAATAGATAAATGGAATACCCGGTAAGGTTAGATAGGTTGTGGCCGCTAGCTTCATCTTTTCCAGGTTCCCTCCAAACTGACTAAAGACCCGATCGATATCGTGGTTGGTTAAGAAAGAAGCGTACTGAAGGCGCGGATAGCTTTGCTCGACAAAATCCAGATGATTGCGCAAACCGATTGGGTTTCCGCTATTCACCGAACCGATGATGTTGTAAGAAAGATCGAACTCGAAGCAAACGTCCAATCGATCATTCTGCACGTAAGGGATGATGGAAGACGTGTTAGACCAGACTTCCCCCACCGTAAATACATCTTGATTAACTGCGTGATAGACCTGATTGAATTCTTCCAATAGGGCAAAGGTTTCCGGCGTGTTCTCTAAAATCGGAAAATCTTCATCCAAGTACTTGATAGCATCCAAACGAAATCCATCAATTCCTGTCTGCAACCAAAATTCAGCGGATTGGAATAGGGCTTCTTTCACCGGTGGATGGTCGTAGTTTAAGTCTGGCATGCCACCCCAAAAAAGGCCATAGTAAAAGTCACCCCCGTAGTTATGCCATACTGGTTGGCCCCAAGGGCCGTTATAACCAGGATGATTTTCTTCCCAGATAAACCAATCGCGGTACCCGTTTTGGTTATTTGCTCCCTGGGTAAACCAAGGGTGCTGGCTAGAGCAGTGATTGGTTACAAAGTCTATGATAACTTTAATGCCGCGATCGTGGGCCGCATCCAAGAAAGCCTGGAATTCGGTCATGGTACCGTAGTCGGGTTCCGTGGCAAAGTAATCCGTCACATCGTAACCGTGGTAGCTTGGAGATTCCATCATGGGCATCAGCCAAATGCCGGTAATCCCTAAATCCGTATCGGTATTGGGATCTCCATCATTGAGGTAATCCAACTTTTCAATCATACCGGCGAAGTCACCAATACCATCCCCGTCGCTATCCTTAAAGCTGCGCACAAAGATTTCGTAAAAGACGGTTTCGTTCCACCAGAAAGTTTCGTAGTTCGTATTCAATAAAGGATCACAGAGGTCGCAACTGCTAAAACAGTATGGCCCTGCTTTTACTTCACTTCCCGGCAAGTCAATGGTCCTTACCAGTTGTCCGTTGGGGCCATTCTCCCCACATTCTGCGCTAATCACCTCAGGGGTACTGTGCACGAATTGGTATTGATAATTGCCAGCGGGAAGGGCTACTACGGCTTCGTAAACCCCATTGCCATTAGCATCCGTCATAGGAACCAAGCCCGTCTGCCAATCGGCATTATACCCGGCGGCTTCCTGAAAATCGCCCATTACATAGACCTCATCTTGGCCCAGCACTTGGCCATCCATATTAACTTGGAAGCGAATTTGAGCCAGGCAAGAATCAAAGGCAGTGGTCGGCAAGGAAAGAGGGGAGGCACCAATGGAAACTCGGCGGTTATAGTTTCCGCCCCCGTCATTAAAACCACAGTAGTTTTCTTGCGATTCGGGCTTGTGTCCCCATTCGCTCCCGTTGACGAACTTGTAGAAGTATTCTCCCGGGGGCACCAAAACGGTTACTTCGTACACTGCGTCCCCGTCTAGATCTTGGAGTTCGGTGGTTCCGGGGTTCCAGTCGTTGGGGTAACCAGCAGCCTCCTGGAAGGTACCCGCTACATGGACACCGCTGGAGTGCACATCTTCGGCACTCATATCTACACGGAAAGTGAGCTCGTATTCTTGGGCCAGAAGTGGCTGACTGCTAGCGAGTAAGATACCTACGAAAAGCCCTAGCCAAAGGGCGTAGGGATGTTTTTTGGATGTTGATCGGTTCATTCTTTTCTTTTTATGTATTTTTTTGGCTCGGAAAGCCAACGAATATGCAAAAAATTGCTCTACACTTTGTCCGCACCATAAATCACCTGAATGATTGGGTGGGTCGACAAGTTTCCTGGTTAACACTAGCCTTGGTCTTATTGGTATGTTGGGACGTCGCCATGCGGTATCTCTTTCAGCAAACGTCCGTCTGGTTTATGGAACTGGAATGGCATCTGTACGCAGCATTATTTTTGCTGGGGGCTGGTTATACCCTGATGCGTGACCGACACGTGCGGGTCGATCTATTCTATTCCGAATTTTCCTCAAAAGATAAGGCTTTGGTCAATTTTTTGGGAGCAATTATCTTCTTAATTCCTTGGTCTTTGTTATTGTTGATCGTTAGCTACCAATATGCCTGGGTTTCTTGGCTCATCAAAGAGGGATCTCCGGACCCGGGTGGGTTACCCGGTCGGTACGTTATCAAGTTTTGCATTACCCTGGGAGCCTTTCTGCTTTTTTTACAAGCCTTGGCAGAAGCCGTTAAGCATGGTTTGCTCTGGCGGGGTAATTTGAGCCCCGAAGCGGAAGCCGAATTTGCAAACCCTACCAAGCACTAAGACATGGAATTACTCGCGCTGCTCCTCTTTCTTAGCATCTTCATTCTTATATTATACGGCTACCCAGTTGCCTTTACTCTAGGCGGAATTTCTTTGTTGTACGCCTTCTGTTTTTTGGATCCCGGCTCCTTTTCTTTGCTGCCCGCCCGGGTGATGGGAGTCATGAGTAACTATGTACTGATTGCGGTCCCTTTATTCATCTTTATGGGTATCATGTTAGAAAAGTCGGGGCTGGCTGAACGACTCCTCGAAAGT
>JBCDIO010000463.1:0-4122 GCA_038748815.1 Bacteroidota bacterium | reverse complement strand
GTCTTTCAAAGTTATGAATTATGAAGAGAATGGTCGATCTGCTAAAAGAAGCCAAGAAATAACCCTTTTCTTACTCCCACATAACGAGAATTAGCGAAAGAGACACACGTCTTGAAAAAACTAGGTAGAAAAACACCGATCTACTCCAAAAAAGCATCTCTGATGTCAGAGAATTCTTACCAAGCATTCGATCCAATCGGCATCTAGTTTGTTATCTTGGTTGCTCACATAAATATAATGGATATGGCTCTTTTCCGGTTTTTCCGTCCACCCAAGCATCAACGCTACGAGTATAAGCCTCGATTCTATGATCCGGCAAAGGAAGATTTGCAGGAACGCCTCCGAATGGTAGAACGAGCCAAAGAGAATGACCCCGAAGCGGTGAAAGCGCGTATTTCAGCTGGCTTGTCGCGTCGGAGTGCTGGTGGTGGATCGTACCGAGTTTCGGCAGAGGCTCGCAGGCAGACTTTGTATCGGTCGAATATGAGATTGGTGCTCGTTTTTGTTTTCTTGGTGGTGGGAACTATTTTAGTGCTGTTGAAATTTTTACCGACTTTACTAAACTACCTGGAAAATTAACGCGTATCTCCTACTAATAAAGGGATGAGCTGAAGTCTAGTCCGTATAAAATAGCTGCTGCATTTTCGTTATCTTTGTCTGAGCAACGATAAAGGGCTCCAGGCCCGTTTTCGGAGAAGGCCCACAGGGGTTGTTGTGCGCATCCAATCAGGAAAATAAAGATCTCTATGGCTGATATTATTCAGCTCTTACCCGATGCTATTGCCAATCAAATTGCTGCCGGAGAAGTGGTTCAACGCCCCGCTTCGGTAGTTAAAGAATTAATGGAGAATGCCGTTGATGCCGGGGCTCAGTCGATCAAATTGATCGTTAAAGATGCCGGTAAAACATTGATCCAGGTGATCGACGATGGGTGTGGTATGTCTGAGACCGATGCCCGTATGAGTTTTGAGCGGCACGCGACCTCTAAAATTCGCCAGTCAAAAGATCTGTTTGCCATTCGTACCATGGGGTTTCGTGGAGAAGCCCTTGCTTCGATTGGAGCCATTGCGCACGTAGAAATGCGGACCAGGCCGCACGATAATGAGTTAGGAACCCGCATTGTAGTGGAAGGCTCTGAAATTAAAACACAGGAGCTTTGTCAATGTGTGAGTGGTACCTCGATCTCCGTAAAGAACCTATTCTACAATGTTCCCGCCCGTCGTAACTTCCTAAAATCGGATACGGCAGAGATGAAGCACGTGATGGACGAGTTTCAGCGGGTAGCTATGGCCTATCCCGACCTCTTCTTTTCCTTGCATCACAATGGGAATGAAATTTATCATCTGAGTCCATCTAGTCTGCGGCAACGGGTAGTTTCTCTGCTAGGGCACAATTCTAACAAGAAACTGGTTCCCGTGCGGGAAGATAATTCGGATGCAGTCCAGATCATGGGCTTTGTTGGTAAGCCAGAATTTGCTAAAAAAACACGCGGAGAGCAGTACTTTTTCGTCAATAAGCGCTTTATCAAAAGTAGTTATCTCAACCATGCGGTGCGCATCGCTTTTGATGATCTACTGCCCGAGGAATCGTATCCATTGTACGTACTCTTTATTGAAATCGACCCTGCTCAGATTGATATTAACGTGCATCCCACCAAGCAGGAGATTAAGTTTGAGGATGATCGCCTGGTATACAATTATGTAAAAGTATCGGTGCGACATGCACTGGGACGGCACAATATCACGCCCTCTCTTGATTTTGAACAGGAAATGAGTTTCCGAGTGCGCCCCGATGCTCCATCCGGGGGGAATACGTATCAGCCTCCAAGGGGTGATTCAGGAAATACGGGCACCCCAAATTGGTCTTTTACTACAGGCGATGGAGGTGATATGGACCAAGAACGGCAAAAAACGAACCTGGAAAATTGGAAATTACTCTTCGATGAATTGACTATCGAAACAGAGGAAGATCTCCCGTCAGGTACTCCGGATGAACCCACTTCTATTACCATAGCCAGCAAGGCTACCGAGGACGCTTCGATCGATGATGAGCAGCAAAGCTTTACCCGAGCCCAGAAAGAGCCCTATCAGGTACACGGGCGGTACATTATCAATCACATTAAATCGGGGTATATTTTGATCGATCAGCAGGCTGCCCACGAACGCATTCTGTACGAGCAATACCTGGCGATATTAGAGAATACGGAGACATATACGCAACGAGAGTTATTTGCTCGTAACATTGAACTGGGGCCAGCGGATGCAGAGTTACTTCGGGAAATCCTGCCCTTTGTGAATCAGCTTGGGTTTGAGATTGACCCCTTCGGACAGACTAGCTTTGTAGTTCAGGGCGTACCAACAGATATCGGTAAAAGTGTTTCGGTCCAACAAGTCATTGAGGCATTATTAGAGCAGTATAAAAGCAATTTGGAATTGCAATTGCCAACTCGGGATAATTTGGCTCGGGCAATGGCGCAGTCTGCCTCTATCAAGCGTGGACAGAGTTTATCATTGCCGGAGATGAAATCCCTGATTGACCAGTTATTCGCCTGTACGATGCCTTTCAAGAGCCCGAGTGGTCGACAGTGTTTCTTATCGTTTGATTTAGAAGATTTGGAAAAGCGCTTCCAATCTGGTTGATAAAAGCATACCCCTGGTACGCTGATAGCTCCGGTTAGTCGAAAAAGGCATTAAATTTGCGAGTAAATTTCTACCAACTCGCCTGAGAGTTGTTCATTAAATTGTAGAATTGTCTCAAGTGGCCAAAGCTGCGTTTAGAGGGTAAATAGATGAATGGCCCCTGGGCCAGATTCTTCGAAGAAACCGCAGGTCGGTTTCCGTTTTTTCAAATTTGTAGAAATTCCATCTTATGTATAGAGTGACCGAGGTGGTCAAGCACCTATTGATCATCAATATTCTGATGTTTTTGGGAACCATGTTGATGGGTGACCCAACTGGTCAGGTTATTGAGCGATTGGTGTTTGGCGTGGATGAAGATTTCAGTGCGTTTGGGCGCTATCAGTTAGCGATGTTCTTTCCTACTTCTGAGTACTTTCGACCTTTCCAGATCGTGACGCATATGTTTATGCACGGAGACATTACGCATCTGTTCTTCAATATGTTTGCCCTGTTCATGTTCGGTCCTCCGATTGAATCCTTATGGGGCCCCCGCCGGTTTCTTTTTTATTATTTATTCGCTGGAGTAGGGGCTTTATTCTTACATATGGTAGCCACCTACATTGAGATTCAATACTTTGATGGGCCTACGTACCGATACAATATTCCCATGTTGGGAGCTTCCGGTGCGGTCTTTGGGCTGTTAGCTGCTTTTGGTACGCTATTCCCAAATATGCGGATTATGCTCTTATTCCCGCCCATTCCAATGAAAGCCAAGTTTTTTGTAATGATCTATGCGGCTATTGAACTTTACCTTGGGTTTAGCAATTTCAATTCTGGAATTGCCCACTTTGCACACCTGGGTGGGGCTTTATTTGGTTTCTTATTGATTATGTACTGGCGTCGATTTGGTTCGCGATTCTAGGAAAAAGAAGAGACAATGGCCTTCTTTCGGTCAAAAACAAGCTGGAAGGCCAACAAATAAATAGATATCTTGTATATAGAACCCAATCTAATTTATATTGATAAGCACCACATAAGCAATGTTTGAGTCAATTTGGCAAGACATAAAACGGGAATATAATTACGGAAACATGGTCACTCGACTGATCATTGTTAACACGGCCGTATTCCTGTTAGTCAATATTGTAAAGCTAATTTTTGTACTGACGCAGGGATTTGAACCGAGTACGACCTTCACGGACATTATCCGGTTTTTCTCTCTTTCCAGTGATTGGTTTTTTAATCTGACCCATCCATGGGTGATCTTTACCTCCATGTTTTTGCACGAAGGGTTTCTTCATTTTCTCTTCAATATGCTATTCCTGTATTGGTTTGGACGGATCGTAGGAGACCTGCTTGGTAACCAACGCATATTGCCCCTTTATCTGTTAGGGGGCTTGATGGGGGCCGCTTTTTACCTGCTCTTTGCGTCTACAATCTATACGGGAGGTGGCTATGCTTACGGGGCTTCGGGGGCTGTGATGGCCGTTGTAGTAGCCTCGGG
>JBCDIO010000462.1:0-4128 GCA_038748815.1 Bacteroidota bacterium | reverse complement strand
CGTAAGGCCTGATCCGTAAGCACCTGAATCCCGCCAGCCGATTCCTGTGCCAGAGCCCATTCCGCCTCACAATAATCCCGAATGCCCAGCTGAACCAGCTTGGTAACCGAAGGAAGCTTTAGGGCGTTATAGAAAATGCTAGCGTGAGAATAGATGAAGCCTTCGTAGGCCTCCCGCAGATCCATATGCGCATCGATCTGTAGAATACCAAAAGAATCGTACCGGTCGGACAAGGCTTCCAATAGTCCCAGTGGACTGGCGTGTTCACCTCCCACGACTCCTACGACCTGGTCGGCGTCCAAGCGTTTACCGCAAGCTTGTTTTACCCAGTTTTTCAAGTCCAGGCAAGCAGCATTGAGCGTTGCCAATTGGTTGGTCTTCTCTGGATTTTCCAGCATATTCCCCCCGGATTCCAGAAAATCAATATAATCTTTAGCCAGTGGTCGCAGATCATCATTCTTGGTTTTCCATTGCTCATCGGAAGGTACTTGATAAATACCCATTTGCCAGGCGTTCTCCGCAATTGGGTCGAATAGGTCTAATTGAGCGGAGGCCCGTAAGATATTTTCGGGGCCCCGACTAGTGCCCGCTTTGTAAGATACCGTTACATCCCAGGGCACTGATAAAAGGACCACCTTAGCATCTTCCTCTTCGAAGGGTAAGCCAATGAAGTGTCCATTGTCCATCCCAGGACCATTGGGGTCGAACCTGGCTATTTTTTCGGCTTTTGATTTCATACCTGCAAATGAAACAATATTGAGATATATTTGCGCAAATTTCCAAACATTTAGAGCTTGACAATTATAACCCAAATTAAGTTTCTATTCGTATGTCAAAAGTCCTGATCATTGGAGCCGGTGGAGTAGGCCGGGTAGTTACCTTCAAATGTGCTCAACAGCCTGCCGTTTTCTCCGAAATTTTATTGGCGAGTCGCACCAAAAGTAAGTGTGATGTGATCGCTGCGGACGCCCGCGCTGCTACGGGGTATAATGCTATTAGCACCGCTGCGGTCGACGCCGAGAATGTCCCTCAGTTGGTGGAGCTCATTCGTAGTTTCCAGCCAAAATTGGTTATCCATGTAGCTTTACCCTATCAGGACCTAACGATCATGGATGCTTGTCTGGAAACCGGAGTACATTATCTGGATACGGCCAACTACGAACCCAAGGACGAAGCTAAATTTGAGTACAGCTGGCAATGGGCGTACCAAGATCGATTTAAAGAAGCTGGCCTGTTAGCCGTCTTGGGCTGTGGATTCGATCCTGGGGTAACCAGTATTTTTACGGCTCGGGCCGCAAAGCACCATTTCGATGAGATGCATTATCTCGACATCGTAGACTGCAACGCCGGAGACCACGGAAAGGCCTTTGCCACCAATTTCAATCCGGAGATCAACATCCGCGAGGTAACACAGAAAGGTCGGTACTACGAAAACGGGCAGTGGGTAGAGACCGAACCCCATGAGATCATGCAAGTCCTAAATTATCCGAACATTGGTCCCAAAGACTCTTACTTGATCTACCACGAAGAATTAGAGTCCTTAGTTAAAAATTATCCCACTTTAAAGCGGGCGCGTTTTTGGATGACCTTTGGCCAGGAATATCTTACGCACTTGCGGGTTATCCAAAACATCGGCATGGCCTCTATTGAGCCGATCCGCTTTAAAGGCGTCGATATTGTGCCCCTGGAATTCTTAAAAGCGACCTTACCCGACCCCGGTGGATTAGGGGAGAACTACTCCGGAGAAACATCGATCGGATGCCGTATCCGCGGCATCAAAGACGGAAAAGAGCAAACGTATTACATCTGGAATAACTGCCAACACGAATTAGCGTATAAAGAAACCGGAGCACAAGGGGTATCCTACACCACCGGGGTTCCCGCTATGCTTGGAGCCAAGATGGTATTAACCGGCCAGTGGGGTGGTGTTGGAGTGAAGAATGTAGAAGAGTTTAACCCCGATCCATTCTTGGCGGAATTAGGACTAGCGGGTCTACCTTGGGAAGAAAAAGTTGGAGCGAATATCGAATTCACGGTATGAGTCCATTACCTAATCTAGAGACGCCGGCCTTCGTTTTGGAAGAAGAAAAATTGCTTCGAAATCTCGATTTGATTCAATCCGTTCAGCAGCGGGCTGGCGTTTCTATAATCCTTGCCCTTAAGGGCTTTGCGCTTTGGCGCGTCTTTCCTCAATTGAAGGAGTATCTTGCCGGAGCTACCGCCAGTTCTCTGCACGAAGCCCGTCTCATCTATGAGGAGATGGGCGTTAAGGCGCATACCTATGCAGTCGCTTATCGCCCACAAGAAATCCGGGAAATCGCGGAGCGTAGTAGCCATCTAACCTTCAACTCGCTGCGTCAAATCGCTCAGTTTAAGGAGATTCTCCAAAAAGAGTTCCCAAGTGTTTCCTTGGGGCTGCGGGTAAACCCAGAATATTCCGAAGTGAGCACCGATTTATACAACCCTGCTGCTCGGGGTTCAAGACTAGGAGAACCCATCTCTAAGCTACAAAATGGCTGGCCCGACGGGGTAGAAGGGATTCATTTTCATACGCTATGCGAATCCGGTGCGGAAGAACTCCAACGCACTTGGCAAGCATTTGAAAAGCAGTTCGGAACCTTTCTTCCTCAATTAAAATGGTTAAACCTGGGCGGAGGACACTTAATGACGGGCAAGGATTACGACGTTGATCATCTCGTTCAAATCTTGCTCGGAATTAAGCAAAAATACCCCAATCTATCCTTGATCCTGGAGCCAGGTTCTGCCATCGCTTGGGAGACCGGAGATTTACATACCAGTATCCTGGATATTCACGAAGCCAGAGGTATAAAGACGCTTATTCTAGATACTTCCTTTACCTGCCACATGCCCGATACGCTCGAAATGCCCTATCGGCCTGGGGTGATTGGGGCAAATAAAGAGGAAACTCCGGATACCTTTCCGTACCGACTGGGCGGCGTTTCATGTTTGGCTGGCGACTTCCAGGAAGTCTATTACTTTGCCCAGCCACCGCAGATCGGTGATCGAATCATCCTGCAGGACATGATGCATTACACCCTGGTCAAAACGACTATGTTTAATGGAGTGCATCATCCTTCCATTTGCTACGCTCGGACAAATGGTCAAATAGAAACGCTGCGTACTTTTGCTTACGAGGATTACCGCAATCGAATGGCTTAATCAATCTCCGCTATGACTGGAAAAGATGCTTATCAGCTTATTATTACGGTCTTGGATCCTATCTACGGGGAGCGAGAAGCTGCTTCTATGGCTAAGTACTTGCTAGAAGATAGTCACAGTATCCATTCCGTCCATAGTACTCAGGAAGTTGATAATCAACAACTAAAGCAGCAATTAGGCTTGTTAAAAAACGGCAAGCCTTTAGCCCAGGTTACCGGAGTTGCCTATTTCTATAACCTAAAACTAGAGATTAACGAAGAGGTCTTGATTCCACGTCCAGAAACGGAAGAGTTGGTGGAATGGGGGCTACAGCGTCTTCAGCAAAGGAATATAGAGAATCCCTGCGTTTTAGATGTGGGCACCGGAAGTGGATGCATTGCTTTGTCCATCGCGCAGGAAGCCCCAACCGCTCAGGTCATGGCCATAGACGTCTCAGAGGGAGCTCTGCGTTTAGCCCAAAAGAATGCCGCTAACTTGAAACTAAGGGTAGAGTTCAAGGAATTAAGTGCTTTGAAAAAGGAAGACTGGGAGTTCATCCCTTTGCAAGATTTAATCATTAGTAATCCACCGTATATACCTCCTTCGGAGCGGGTTCCTATGCCAGCGTCCGTCACGACCTTCGAACCGGACTTAGCCTTATTTACCCCTGAGGAAGATCCTATGCAGTTTTATCGAGCCTTAGCTCAATGGGGGCAGAGCTGACTCAGAGACCGGGGAGAAATATTAGTCGTAGGGAATGAGTTTCGTATGGATGCGGTGCAGCAAGTGTTTCAGGCAGCAGGATTCATGCAGACAGAGCTTCGATCAGACTTGCAAGGAAAGCCCCGTATGCTATTGGCAACCAAGGCTTAACCGCCCGCTTTTTTAGTGTTGGTATATCCTTTGTCGATTAATAGAGCTACTACCTTATCCCGATGGTTTCCCTGTATAATGATTTCACCGTCTTTT
>JBCDIO010000461.1:0-4148 GCA_038748815.1 Bacteroidota bacterium | reverse complement strand
GGCTAAAGTGTACAGTAAAACCTTGCGTCTTTCTGAATTAGAGGGCATGATACCCGATAATATGTCAACTGAAGATAGCACCTTGATCATCAATGCCTTCATAAAACGTTGGGTTCGTGATGCGGTAATGATGCACGAGGCCGAACAGAATGTGGACAAAAGTTTAAACCTTGAAAAACTAGTCGAGGATTACAAATCGTCCCTAGTCCTCCATAACTATGAACAGCTTTTGGTTGATCAGTTACTAGACTCTACCGTTACTCAACAGGAACTAAAAAGCTTTTACGAAAAGAATAAAGAAAATTATCAGCTACAAGAACCTCTGGTCCGTGGGCGCTTCATAAAAGTATTGGAGACTTCACCGGATATGGAAAAGCTTGATAAGTGGTGGGATAGTGACCAACCAGAAGACTATCGACTCATGGTTACTTACTGTGCGACTTTCGCCGTCGCTCAATTCTTGGGGGATAGTACTTGGAATAAACTATCTACCGTGCGGGCTGAATTTCCCAAAGGAGTACTTTCGGAAAATCAACTAAAAGGGAACCAAGACATCGTTACTACGGACGGAGAATTCAAATATTATTTCCGGCCCATTGATTGGATACCCAGTAAAGAGCTGGCACCATTCTCCTATATTGCCGATCAGGCAAAAAAAGTGATCTTGCACAAACGGAAAATGCAATTGCTGGATGAAACTAAAGAGACGATGTACCAACAAGCTATGCGGCGAAACGAAGTAAAATTTTATCGGGATTAAGCCCCGACAACCTTTTGATAAGATCAATTTTATGATGCGTATTTTAGGTTTTCTGTTCCTCTTTACCTGTGTAGGGATGCACACCGTACAAGCCCAATCGGAAGTGATCGACAAAGTGATCGCAACGGTGGGTGGTGAATTAGTTCTGCTGTCGGAAGTATTGGAACAAAAATCGGCTATGCAAGCCCAACAAGGGGAGCTTCCTGAAGATGCCATGTGCTTGATACTAGACAATGTTTTAGCCAATAAGCTACTCGTTAATCAAGCAAAACTTGATAGTATTCCACTACTAGACGAAGAAGTAGAAGCACAACTTGATGCTCGAATCGAACAGATCCTCGCCTACATGAATGGGGATGTCAATCAATTTGAAGCTTATTATGGGCAATCTATCAATGATGTCAAGGATCAATTTCGGGAAGACCTAAAAAGCCAGATGCTAGCGGAAAGGATGCGGGCAGATATTATGACTAATATTTCGGTTACCCCTTCAGAAGTGAAATCTTTCTTCTCTCGGATTCCGAAAGATAGTCTGCCCTATTTCTCTGCGGAGGTTGAAGTTGGTGAGATTGTTATGAAGCCCGCCATCAACGATGAAGAATTGACGAAAGCACTGGATGAGCTGAATGAAATTCGCCGAAGAATTCTGGAGGATGGCGAGGACTTTGCGGAGCTAGCCTCTAAATACTCGGACGATTTTGGCTCTGCTCGAATTGGAGGAAATCTTGGCTGGACAAAGCGGGGAAAGTTTGTACCAGAATTTGAAGCTGCTGCCTATAAGCTGGATGTTGACGAAATTTCCCCAGTAATCCGTTCTGACTTTGGGTACCACTTGATTCAGCTACTAGGCCGCCGAGGTGCTTCGATTAATACACGGCACATTTTGATCAAGCCCGCCATTACCGATGCTGACTTGGATCTCACAGCCGAAAAACTTGACTCCGTACGGGGACTTCTCCTGACGGATACCATCAATTTTTCTATGGCCGTAAAAAAGTTTGGACACGAAGAAGTCCAAAGCTTCACAAATGATGGTCGAATGGTAAACCCTACCACCGGAAATACCTTCTTTGAGATTGGAGATCTGGAACCAGATATTTTCTTTACGATTGATACTATGTCCGTTGGTAGTTTTTCGCAACCCTTCGCCTTCACTGGGCCCGACGGAGAGACGTATTACCGGATTATCCAACTACAGTCACGTACTGACCCACACCAAGCGAATCTGGAACAAGATTACTCGAAGATACAAGCGGCGGCTATTGATGAAAAGCGTAGCCGATTTGTGTCAGAATGGGTCAACGAAAAGATCAAGTCAACCTATATTCAAATCGATCCCTTGTTTATGGAATGTCCATACATTGATCGATGGGAAGGGCTGGCAGGAAATCGATGACTCGCTAGCATAATCAAAGAAGAAAAGGCGACACCGGATGCTCGGTGTCGCCTTTTTGTATTACCATTCAATCTCCTTCCGATCGCGAAAAAATTTGCCGGTACTACTAAAATAAGGGTCACTGGCCATCCATACCGGCGTATCAGCTCCTTCAGCAATACTTCTACTTGCTCCCGCTCCCCCCATATCCGTTCGCACCCAACCTGGACAAATGGCATTTACTAGAATACCTTTCTCATCAAGAGCATGGGCTAATTGCATGGTAACTGCATTAAGGCTGGCTTTAGAAACCGAATACCAAGGCGCCCAAGTACCCATACCTCCACAAACCGTTCCCGCGCCACTAGAAATATTGATCACTCGACTTCCTGCCTTTAAAAGCGGCAGAAAAGCCCGTGTTACCCACAGAGGTCCGAAGGTATTGATATCTATCGTTTGCCGGAGCTCCTCCTCGCTGAGGGATAAAAACGGCTTCCCCTCATCTAGCAGTATAGCGGCATTATTGATCAAAGCATCTATCCGAGTATGAGAAGACTGCACCTGCTCTACAACCGCTGGAATACTATCAGAATCGCTAACATCCAAAAGCAAGCAACCAACCTCAAGCCCCTCTGCGTGCAGCTTACGCTGGGCGGCTTTACCCCGTTGCTCATTTCGCGCAGTTAGAATTACCCGCCAGCCTTTCTGGGCCAATTGACGAGCCGTTTCCAAACCAATTCCTTTGTTTGCACCAGTGATGAGAGCCGTTTGCATAATGTATTTTTAGGATAGAATGAGCTAGAAATGTTAAAGGTGGGTAAATTACTACTTCCAGCTTACATTTGTAAAACAACGCCCAATGCTGGCGACTATCCTAAGCTCCTTTAAACACGCATATTGTGCGAGGTAAGAGATCGCCTAATCCTTACCTTTTCCGTATTTAGAGTGCCCAATTTTATGTTGAAAAATGGAGCTTCTTATACCCCGAGGACTCGGGGCGTGGACGTAAGCAATGAAAAGTCTTGAATGCAAAGAGGCGGTTCTATCTTTTGATAGAACCGCCTCTTTGCCAGGACAAGGATACCTCGATTATCGTACCCCGTGCATCAAGCGCTTAAGCATTGGATTCAGAGCCATCACTAAAAGACCGGCCCCAATCGGAACTGCCGTAAAGATCAGGAAGAAAGTACTCAAGGAGTATGCTTCGGTGATTTGGTCAATTTTTCCACCCATCAAGTGGGCTAGCTTGTTACCAATCGCAATGGCCAAATACCAAACTCCAAACATGAACGCGATCATCCGTCCTGGAACCAGCTTACTCAAGTAGGAAAGCCCTACCGGTGATAAGCACAACTCTCCCAGCGTATGGAATAGATAAGCTAAGATCAACCAGATCATACTAACCTGCGCTGTTTTTGCTCCTTGGGGAATAGATAAAGACCCAAAGACCAATAAGCCAAAACCAATTCCTAAAAGGATCAAACCAAAGCCATATTTAAAGGCGGCCGATGGATTGTATTTACTTTCCCACCAACGGGAAAATAGGGGCGCAAACATGATAATGAACAAGGAGTTCAGAATAGCGTACCAAGTAGCTGGCACTTCTGTACCAGTACTAGAAAACTCATTGTACAACTTGTACCCTACGATACCCCAGATCACTACGAAACTAAATCCTAGGATAATGTTCGATAAGGCAATTTTCTTAAACGTCTGACTAAACAGGCTATAAAGCACCCAGGTAATAATTCCTAGAGGAATAACCGTTACAATAGTATCTACCACCTTAAAGATGGTTGCACCATTTCCTGATAGCGTTCGCGCCGTATAGTCACTAGCAAAAATGGCCATAGAACCAGCTGCCTGTTCAAACGAAGCCCAAAAGAACACCGTGAAAAAGGCAAAGACTGCTACGGCAATCATCTTATCCCGCACCAGTGGTGTGTACCGAATGATTCGAGTGACTAACAATACAAGGAAACAGGCTAAAGCAATCAGAATCATGATATTCGC
>JBCDIO010000460.1:0-4169 GCA_038748815.1 Bacteroidota bacterium | reverse complement strand
CCTTTTTTTTTTTTCCGCACGTTATTAACAATTTAACAAAACTCGACCGGGAAAGTCGGGTGTCCAATGCGGGCACAGATATATACGGCGTCTTCTTTCTGATTGATGGAAGCAGCGGAAAAGCCGAAATCAATGGGCGACTTAAACTGGATCAGCGCATCTAACAGGTTTTTACCGATGTATTCTTTGATCACCGAATTGCGACCAATGTAGCAATGATCGGTTCGGCCATCTTCCCATTCGGCAGTCAGGTGGGCTTTGGGATGCCACAGTTGGTACCGGGCGTCTTCGGAGCCGTGCCAGCCGAACCACCAATCCCACATTTGGGGCGTTGTGTTTGGCATGGGCGTTTTTACTGCTACAGTTACACTACCGTCTTCGGCCACAGAATAACCCGTTTCGATAGGCAGATCACCGGATTCTTCTAAGGTATTCATTTCTTGGAGGTCCGGGAAGGTACCCCAAGCGAGGGGCTTATTCAAGTGCTCTTGCACCTCCTCCCTTACGGGAATCATCGTTTCCTTTAAGAAGGAAGCATAGGGGGATTGCGCATTCTTTTGATTGGTTGCAGGATTTGTTTTGTCCATTATTCTTTGGTTGTTAATTGAATAATGACAAATCTATGGGGGCCCAAAAACTAAAATCTTGAACTAATTCAAGAAATGCACTGGCGAGTAATTTTCAAGCTGTAAATCACTGCTTCTTTTTTAGTTTACTCAGCCATTCGGGAGAGATGCCACAAAACTCTGCGATGTATTTGGAAGGAACTTTTTGAATAACGGAAGGCATTTCTCGTACGACGAATTCGTACTTTTCTTTGGAAGAATAGGCGATGAGTTTGGTCTTGACTTCGTTTTCTTCCGTCATGGCCGTACTGACTACCTCGTGGTAATATTTGGCGTAGCCCGGGTCTTTCGCAATGAGGACATCGATGACACTTTTCGGAAGACCAACGGCAATAGAATCGCCAATGGCTTTTAATTCGCATTCCGTAGGTACTTGGGCAAAATAGCTATCGAGGCAAGCCATTACTGGATGGAGGTCCGGTAAATAGAAGTTGATCGTTTTAGCCTCGCCGTTTTTCTCGTGGATATAGCGGCAGACAAATCCTCCCTCAATAACTAAATAGACATTGCGACAGATCTCCCCCGGGTTGATGAGCGTATCCTTCGATTTTACCCGAGCAATTTTTAAGTTGCTTTTCAGTAAATCGATATTCTCCTCTTGCATTTTTAAGGCCCGTAGGTTATCTAAATAAGCCTCGAGGTATTCCTGAACCTGTTCGCTAGTCATTCCCATTTAATGTGTCGATATCATTTTTTTGGCTTAATAAAGTTAGTGAAACGACTTGGATTATTTACCGGAAAAACTAGGATCTTGATACAGCAAGTGCTACCTAAAACTCAATCGATAAGTGTTTCTTTAGGAAAGAAATGGTCAGATATCTTTGTAATAGGTAATTCGGATATTTCTGGAACCCGTGCCCTTCATCTTTGGCAAGCACGTACCAGACTTCGTTCCCCTTGGCGTTGAGGGATTCGTAAAGCTGCTCCGATTCTTGGTAGTTTACTCTTGGATCATTTAAACCCTGAAAAAGGAGTAAAGGAGCATTTATTTTATCGACATTATTTCTGGGTGAAATGCGCTGCAGGTACTGATAAGTTTCCGTGTCCCGTTCGTCTCCAAATTCCACTCTTCGCAGATCTCTCCGGTAATCACTTGTTTTGTCGAGGTAGGAGATCCAATTAGAAATTCCGACGATATCAATTCCACACTTTATTCTATTCGGAAATTTTGCCAAGGAGGCCAAAACCGCATATCCTCCGTAGGACTCCCCATGGAGGGCCATCCGATTCGCATCGAGGTTTTCCTCGTTTTCTACCCAATCGAGTAAAGCCCCAATATCATCAATGGCATTTTCTCGATTCAGGCCATCATCCATTTTCATATAGGATTTACCGTAACCATTTGAGCCTCGGATATTGGGAACAATCACCGTAATCCCGAGCTCATTGACCAAGTACTGATAAAACCCATTAAAAGAGGCTCGAATTTGATACTCAGGCCCGCCATGAATATCAATTAAAACCGGGGATTCTTTCTCCTGGGAGCGATAGATAAAGGCGGGTATCTGATAAGCCTTATTGGTTTGCTGATCAATACTCTGAAAGGTAAAGGATTCTGCTTTAATAAAGGCGATGGAATCGGTCTGCATCTTCCCCTTTCGATTGTATTGATTTAATGTACTTTGCTCAAGATCATAGCCATAAATTTTCCGGCGAAAGGTACTCGAATAGAAGTTGAAACCAACTTCCGTACCTTGCGGATTAATGGCTAAATTGCGAATGATCCCCTCGGGAAAATCATTGACCTTGATATAACTTAAGGTTGGTACATCCAGTATATATAGTTGTGACAATCCATTTTCATTTACACTAAAAGCTGCTTTCTCCCCCTCCGCATCAATGCTGATTGCTTCTACATCCCAAGGAATATCGGTGGTGATCGTGGTAAACTTTTTATTGATCAAATCGTAATGGTGCAACTGTAAAAATTCCGAAAATTCATCAGAAACGATCAAACAGCCTGCTTGATTCGGAATAAACTTAGCTGCGGAATAAGCGATTGCCCCCTGGCTAGGATTGACTTGGCTGATTGCGTGGGTCTCCTCATTGATCAGGTACAATAACTTATCATTTTCCGAGATCACCTTAACTACCAGCAACAGGTGCTTCTCGGCGCTCCAGTCGTATACCTGACCATCGTCCGTGAGGTCTTTAAAAATCAATTTTTCCTGGTTAGCATCAAAGGGGTCTCTAATGTAGAGGTCTACGACAGCTGGATCTTTCTGGTTGGATTTGTAGGCAATTTTCTCATTATCCGGGCACCAAAAAGGATCGTAGGTTTTATCTCCTTTCTCCGAGAGAGGTATACTTTCCTTCTTCGCAATGTGGTATAGAAACAACTCGTAATTCTCATCGCCATCACTATCTTCTTGATACAGGAAATACTCCTGATTGGGCGACAGGTAAGTACTAAAATTCCGGCCAGCCTTATTGTAGTCTCTAATTTCCGATTGATGGTTTTTCATCGCATATAGAACCTTACCACCGTTGAACAGCATTTTCCTCCCATTCAAGGACCAACCGATGAACGGGGGGTAGTTAATTTGACTTCGATATTTGCTCCATTCGGCGTACTCTTTTTGTAAGGTAGTTTCATCAATTCCATACGCCTCGATATTATTCTGAGCAAAGGGAGTTCCTTGCAAAAACAAGATCAGAAGTAGTGTCAAGTACGGTTTCATAGCCTTCATATTAGATCAAAATCATTCAGAAAAAGGGCTTCTACCAATCGGTGAATGTAAGGCTCAAACGCCCTATCCGTGGTCGCTTCCACTCTAAGGACAAGAGAATAATTCATAGGTGTTATATACCCGAAGCGAAGTGGTTTGAGTCGTTCCCACTGGCCCCTGCACTTGTCCACAGCGTTGCAAAGCCTCGGTGAAACTTAGGCTTCGCCTACGTTTTGCGCCTTGTTGACAAGCACATGTGCTTCGCGCTAACTTTCCCAAACCACTTCGCTTCGGGTATAGGACCTCCTTGAAGCTTGTATTTCCCTGAGTTTTAGACTTGAAGTGGAGTGGCTTAAGTCATACTCTTCTGCTTAGGAAGGAATGGTCAGCGTTTATTCGCACATGCAGGATTCAGTACTTGCCTACTGCCAGGCAGGTAAATTATGGAAGTTACCCCCTTTTTCTCTGAATAAGCATAAAAGGTAAGCATTCAGGGTCATCTGGACGAACCGCCCTCCTATGAGCCACTTATGTAATAGCTCAAGCACACCTGATACAAAACGAAATAGCTTGAACCCTTCCCAAACCGTTTCGTTTGGGGGATCATTACTGGGTACTTTGTAAATTAAATTTCTGAACTTTTTGACGGGTTCTTTTTGCCCAGTTCCTCGTTCCGTACTCGCCTTCGTAGCCAGGGCTACGAGCTTGCGCGCCTTGATCTGAACAAAAATCGCCTCGGCCAACATGTTCATTTACTTAGTTCACAAGGGCTTTCTTATAAAAAGAGCGTGAGTTAGCAAAAGTTTTAAATTTGGTTTTACGACGAACTAAATTGTCCAACTTCACTACTCACGCATGAAACAAGAAACAACTT
>JBCDIO010000459.1:0-4171 GCA_038748815.1 Bacteroidota bacterium | reverse complement strand
GCCAAGGTTGAAGGTACGCCTTTAAACTTTCTATGTTTTTTAACGTTCAGAAGTTTCAAAAAATACTGAACAATGGCAATCGTTGGTAAAAAATTCCCAAGCATTTCTGTAAATGCTATGAGTGAAATGGGGGATACCTTTCAAATTGACGTAGTGGAAAAGGCAATCTCCCAAAATAAAAAAGTGCTCTTATTTTGGTACCCTAAGGATTTCACCTTTGTCTGTCCAACTGAATTACACGCTTTTCAGGAGGCACTGGACAAATTCTCCAATCGCAATACCATCGTAATTGGGGCTTCCTGTGATACGCCTGAGGTGCATTTCGCTTGGTTAAACACGGCTAAAGATGATGGTGGCATCGAAGGCGTTAGCTACGATCTTCTGGCGGATAGCAACCGAAATCTGGCTTCTATCTTAGGTATTCTAGATACCACAAATGTCCGGATTGATCCTGAAACTGGTGTAGAGTTGCGCGATGGAGATAATGTAACTTATCGGGCGACCTACCTCATTGACGAAGAGGGCACGGTCTTTCACGAAGGGGTAAATCATATGCCCCTGGGCCGCAACGTGGATGAATATTTGCGTTTGATTGATGCTTACGCGCACTACCAGGTAAAAGGAGAAGTTTGCCCCGCCAACTGGGAAGAAGGACAGGAGGCTTTACAAGCCAACCGTCAGGGAGTTGCTACTTATTTAAGTAATAACTAACAACAACGCCTCCTCTCGGGCTAGGGGAGAAACCCCATCTTCTGTACAACAAATCAGGCAGATTTGCCTGCCATTTATTTCAAAAATTCTAAATCGCAAAGAATATGCTTATTGAACTGCAAGCCGATAATCTGAAGGAGATCGTCGATAATGAATCTACGGTCATCGTACAGTACTCCGCTGGTTGGTGTGGTAATTGCCGCATCATGAAACCTAAATTTAAGAAGCTGGCTAACGAGTACGGAGAAGCTTCTTTCATCATTATTGACGCGGAAAAAAATCCAGCATCCCGGCAACTAGCCAATGTAGATAATCTGCCCACTTTTGCGGCATTTAAGAATGGAACATTTGTCAACCAGGTGCAAACGAACAAGTTTGACCTACTAAAAGAAATGGTACATGAGGTTACCGCTAATTAAGAATCTAGTCGAATTCGTACAGGAGCGAGATGAAGATTTTTTAGAGGAAACCATCGAAACATTGGAAGCTTTGACGGAATCTTCTTCCATTAAAGACCAAGAATTAGATGTAATTGGAGAGCTTCTTTCGAATATGTACGGGGCTCTTGAGGTGCAGAAAGAAGTGGTGGCAGGAACTCCGCAACGCGAAGCCCTCAATGGTTTTATGAAACGAGTAATGGCATCCATTGATTAAGGATATTCGACTTACTTAATCTATATCCAAAGCCGCGCCGAATCATCGGGCGGCTTTTTTTATCGGAGTCTAGCTATCTTTAAGCCTACATGGCCAGCTCATCGGACAAACAGCTGCATATCGTCAGCCTCAATGTACCTTACCCTGCTAATTACGGGGGGGTAATCGATATCTACTACAAGATTCGAGCACTGCAAGATTTGGGTATACGAATCCACCTACACTGTTACGACTACGGTCGGGGTCCCCAATCCGAGTTGGAAAAAGTGTGTGCATCGGTTCATTACTATACCCGGGCTACGGGATGGCGGAGTCAGTTGAGCCGTCTACCTTATATCATCCAGTCGCGCTCCTCTTCGGCCTTGTTAAAGAGGCTTCAACAAGACGATGTTCCGATTCTATTAGAAGGTTTACACACCGCTTATTGGCTACTCAAGGGAGCACTTGCGCCGGAGCGAGTGATCTTACGTTCGCACAATATCGAGCACGAATACTATCGTGCTTTGGCCCAACAAACGAAAGGTTGGAAACGCTGGTATTTTCAAAAAGAAGCTTGGCAATTAGAGCAGGTTCTAAACCAGCTACCCCCGGCAACCCGCATGGCCGCAATCTCTCCCCCCGATACTACTTTCTACCAGAAACGTTGGCCCAACACCTTTTGGTTACCCCCTTTCCACCCCAATACCGAAGTGGATATTAAACTCGGACGTGGGAACTACGCCCTCTACCACGGAAACCTATCGGTGGTAGAAAATGTACAAGCGGCTTTATTCTTAGTAGGGCAATTTGGGGGTCGTTCGATCCCCTTGAAGCTAGCCGGTAAAGACCCCGCTCCGGAGCTTGTTACTAAGGTGGCTCCCCACGCAAATGTAGAGATTGTCGCCAGCCCCAAGGACGAGCAAATGCAGTTGCTCGTGCAGCATGCTCAAGTTCTCGTGCTTCCTACCTTTCAAAGCACGGGAATCAAATTGAAGCTATTGGAATCTTTATACAAAGGACGGCACGTAGTAGTAAATCCAACCATGGTGCACGGAACGGGCCTGGAGAACCTCTGTACGGTAGTGAAGGAAGATTTCTTGTCGGCGGCCCAGCATCTATGGGGTCTTGACTTTCAGGAAGAGCAGTTGGCTCAGCGACAGCGGGGACTTGCCAACCACTTCGATAATCGGGAGAATGCCCAGTCCTTAATCCAGATGATTTGGGGCTAGCTACTAGAATCCTCTCCAGAAAGCGTAAATTAGGTTCAAAACCAACTTACTATGGACGTTCTCCAACAATGGCATCAGGCGGTCAAAACCCTAGATATGGCCATCCTCGCCGATATTCTGGCGGAAGATGTAGTCTTTCATTCTCCCGTCGTATGGAGTCCCCAGCCGGGGAAGATGATCACCGCAATGTACCTTATGGCGGCAGCACAAGTCATTGGTGGCGAGCATTTTCATTATACCAAAGAGATTATCGGTGAACGGCAAGCCTGCCTAGAGTTTATGACCAAAATAGACGATATGGTGGTCAATGGAGTGGATATCATTACCATAAACGAAGCCGGACTTATTTCTGAATTCAAAGTGATGGTTCGCCCTTATAAAGGGATGCTGGCTTTGAAAGAAAAGATGTTCGAAATGATGGAAAAGATGGGGGGATGACCCGAACGTACTGCGTTGGGAAGATCACTCTTAGACAGAGCGTGCCTCTTTGAGGCGAGCTTCATCCAACAAACTTTAAATAGGCCTTAATAGGCAAAGAAATCCGTCCAAACAAGCTTGTATGGAACCAATTGAAAATCCATTTGATCCTTTCTTTAAAGAACTTGCCCATTTCATCGAGACCCTGCAGCTTTATCAGATCGGTTACGATCGGGTGGAGGGTTTTTCGGACGAAGAAATTCAAGCCATTGAAGACCAACAAGCAGCTGCTTTTCCCGCAGTCTATCGGTCCTATTTGAGCGTTTTTGGCAAGAGTCGTTTATTCTTCTTCTTCGATGGGAATAGTCTGATTTGGGAGGAGACAGATTACCGGGATAAACTAGTCGAGGAGATCCTAACCGAACTGGATTTACCGAAGGATACTCCCCCCATGGACCGCCCCTGGTGCCCGATAGGTCAACAACGAATGGAAGGATACGTGACTTTTTTACTGCTGGATGAATCGGATAATCCGCCGCTGCGATTTTTAAACCGGGATCCCAGTGAACCCTTTTCTACCAATAATGAAACCCTACCAAAAGTCTTATCCAATTGTTTGTTAGTTGCCATGCTCAATAAGCCGTCCAGCATTGCTTTTATGGTGTCTTCAAAAGATTTGGAAGCTAATCCGAATGTAGTGCAGGACCGCTGGAGAGCCTGGAGTGAGGGCTACCAAGCGATCAAAAAACGGGTGGAAGATAAACTCGATACCGTTGATGCAGATACTCGTGGTTTATACGAATCTTTCTTAACCTACGATGGGCGCTTGGAGCACGAGCGTAAGATGGAAGAACTACGATCTTCTCCACCACCCAGGCCCAAAAAGGCGAAAGAACCGAAGCTACCTTTAACGGAACGATACCCATGGCTAGAGATCGCTCGACAGGTGCTGGTTATTATCCTAGCGGCTTTAATGGGACTTATTTTCTTAGGCAAATTACTGGGCATTGGGTGAGGATAAAAAGAAGGGCTCCAACCGGAGCCCTTCGGACAAAACACGTTTTAAAGTAGTATTTCTATCACAAGTTCTTTTCCGTGTTTTGTAGTAACATATTCCAATAATCAAATCACGATGCAGTACTTATTTATACCCAAAGCGAAGTGGTTTGGGAAAGTTAACG
>JBCDIO010000458.1:0-4192 GCA_038748815.1 Bacteroidota bacterium | reverse complement strand
TCTGCGCGGGGGCAGCTGGGGCGACTCGGCAGTGCTCTGCCGCTCAGCGGACCGGGGCAGGTACGAGCCTGGCTACCGGAGCTTCTACTACGGGTTTCGGATCCAAGTGTCCCCCCTTCCTTCCTAGCCAGCCATCCAGCAAGCCGGGTGGGCCGGAGGAAAGGGCAGCGGAGTGGGGCCCCCTCTGGGGAGACTCCGGGGCCCGTTCCGGAGGGTGTCCTAACATGGTACAAAACCCTCTTCGCTATGATCAACACCGAATTGTTTAATCTCGAACGGAAAGTCAATCAGTATAAAGAAGTCTTACAAAACACCCGTAACTACCGGGGTGTCTGGATTGATGGACTAAAAGAAACCATCAAGACGACCCTTACCGAACTGAGTCAAGCCGTCGGTCTGGAAGCGACCATTGAAGAAAGAGCCGATATGGAAAACCTGGAAGCCGTCGTTTTTAGCCTTGGCAATGTAAAAAGTGGAATGTACCAGAAGGTAGGTGAGAACATAAAACGCCACTTGATCAAACATAATGGCTCTTTGATCTACCAACAACTATTTAATGGGAAGATCATCGTATTGATTCAATACCCGTACATCGAAAACTACGGTCAACCACGTGCCCCAAAAACGATTGCTATCTACCGCCCAGAAGAATTAAAACCACCTTATTTCCAACGTCACTTGGAAGAATTGATCACCGATATCACCAATTGGGAAGATTATGACGATGACGAACCGAACAAACGGATTGGATTCCAATTGAACTTCGGCCCCGACGGTAACGCAACCGGTGAGCTAGAATAATAACAACCACCTCCACGCTATTCGTGGTAAATGAACGAACATGAAAAACCAACTATTTCTGCTGTTACTCGTGGGCAGCCTCTGCTGGCAATGTACCGAGTCTACTTCTTCTGAAGAAGCAAAGAAGCCCGCAATAGAAGAACCATCCGCGGCGGCTGAATCCGCAAAATCCTACCTAACCACCGGAGCCATCCTCCGCAAAAGCCCCGAGCTCGATCAGTACATCGAACCAGGAACACTAGTTGAGATTGTTGGGGAAGGGTTTGAATGGTCAGAAGGCCCCGTTTGGGTTCCGGCACTCAATGCTTTGCTCTTTTCGGACGTGCCGCAAAATAAAATCTATAAGTGGACTGAAGCTAAGGGCATCGAAGATTACTTAAGCCCATCCGGTTACACCGACTCAACGGCCCGAGGTGGAGAAACCGGATCTAACGGATTGTTATTAAATACCGACGGTAAATTAGTTTTATGCCAACATGGAGATAAACGCCTCGCCACACTGGAAGCCCCCTTTGATCAAGTGAGCCCTATCTTTTCGACGATCACCGATCGATTCGAAGGGAAACGGTATAATAGTCCCAATGATGTCTGTCAGAGCAAATCGGGTGCTTATTATTTTACCGACCCGCCTTATGGTTTAGCCGGCGGCCAATATGATACGAATCGAGAAATCGAATTCCAGGGCGTTTACAAGGTAGTTAACGGAAAAAGCAGCTTGGTGACGGATCAGCTTTCTCGCCCTAACGGCATTGCCCTTGCACCCGACCAAAAAGTACTGTATGTAGCCAATTCTGACCCAGAATATGCGGTTTGGATGAAATTCGTCTTAGATGAAAACGAAGAAGTCACCAAGACCACCGTATTTCATAATGCCACAAAAATGGTTGGACGAGTACAAGGCTTGCCCGATGGCCTAAAAGTACATTCCAGCGGCGTCATTTTCGCCTCAGGCCCCGGTGGGGTTTGGATCTTCAAACCCGACGGCACTCAGTTAGGAACCATTCGGCTAGATCAAGCTTGCTCGAATGTGGCTTTACAAACCGATGAATCCGCGCTCTATATTACTGCAGATCATCAGTTATTGCGAGTTAAACTCAAATAAATAAAAAGGGCTTTAACCTTACCCAGACACAGCCCTTTTTACTGATTCTCAGATCGCTTCTAATAATCAATAATCACACCCAACGACCCCAAGACGCGTCCCGTATCACTATCAATGATTTGTGTGAGGTAACGACTAGGGTCATTGGGATCCACAATCGGATTCCAGCCCTCGTCGCGCTGCACGGTAAAATAGGGTAAAGCCGCAATATCGGCACTGTAGACATTCTGAATATCTACGAAAAAGGCCAAGGTCCATTTCTTGAAATTTATTTGTTTATCGACCCGGATATCCAACTGGTGGAATACGGGCAACTGGTCTTCGTTCAAACGGCTATAATCGGTGATTCCCCGGCGATTTAAGTCCCATACCTCCCGCTGACCTGAGACGGCCAGATCATACGGCGTCCAGGGGCTACCACCAGAAACACTCCACCGCGCTCCTACCTGCCAATTCCTACCAAAGCGAAGCCCCCCGGCCAGCGTCGCGAAATGTCGATTATCCCAGGCCGTGGAAATAAGCACTCCGTCGCGATCTTCAAATTGACTGACCACAAACGAATAAGCAAGATTCCAGAAATAGGACTTCGTATACTTCTGCTTTATACTAAACTCAAGCCCGTAAGCCCGGCCAATCCCAGAAGCATCCGCCGGCTGATTGCCTACCACCACAAAGTTTGCATTGGCATTCGCAAAAGAAATCGAGTCCTGTAAAAGGAAGGGATAATCAGAATACGCTTTATAAAACCCTTCCAGTTTAAACTGGTATCCATTATTGGCAGTATGCTCTAATCCTGTCGCAATCTGGCGACTGCGCATATACTCCAATCGGTCCTGGTTTACAAGTGCTCCATTTTCCGTATACCCCATCAATACGTACGGTGGGAGTTGATAATAAATCCCCGCGGAAGCATTCCACCGCCATTTAGGTAGAAAAGCCCACGAAACGGAGAGCCTTGGCGATAACTGTCCCAGCGGATTTTGCATAGTGGTATTAAAGGTATTACCGTCAATCCGAAGGCCCGCAAATACGTCCAGTTGCTCGTCAAAGAAGCGGCGGCTATGCGAAACGAATCCCCCGTATCGAACTAGGCCAATATCGGATGCATAGCTAATGGTATCTACCTTGGCATTTGGGAAAGTATACAAAGAGAAGTTCTCGGTTTCTACCCGATCTTGTTCGATGTTGACACCGTAATTCCATTCGCTACTTCCCCGGAATATCTTATGTTCGAAGCGGGCTTTGTTTTCGGTTTCTTTCGAAAGAAACCGCAGGACCTGATCTTCCACTTCACCAGAGTTATCCAAAAACTTTTCCGCCTCATTGAAAAAGTAGTTCCGGCTAAGCACCATAGTAAAATAGCTCCGATCTAAATGGTGCTTATAGAGCAGCCCTCCTGCGTAGGTGAGCTGACGGCCTTCCGGTATATAACCGGTGTTGTAAAGCAACCCGTCGGATGGGTCAGCATCTAGGTTTAAGGTATATTTATCGTAGGCGGCAACCCCGGTTAGGATCAGCTCATTTTTCGGGTTAAACCGAAAAACCTGTTTGTACTGAGCGTCTGAATAGAAAGGAATAACGGGTACGCCGATAGCATCGAGCAAATGTTGAGAAAAGGACTCGCGGGCCGAAAGCATAAAGGAGGATTTCTTACCCATGGGCCCTTCGAATAAGAAACCAAAATCGGTAGCACCGAGGGTAAAATTACCTCCAAAGCGGTCTTTTCGCCCTTCGCGTTGGGTCACTTCAAGCACACTACTCAGAGCATTGGGTCGACTAGCGGGAAAGGCTCCGCTGTGCAGCTCCGCTTGCCGCAGCATTCTGGAATTGAGAATGCCGTTTGGACCTCCACTTGTTCCTTGTACGGTGAAATGAGTGATGGTCGGTATTTCGATACCGTCCAGGTAGAATCGGTTTTCCGTAGAAGCCCCCCGCGCACGATCTGATTGTAGCCAAAAGAAACCCGGGGCGCGACACCGGGTAGGGTTTTTACAAATTTGGAAAGATCCAAGGTGGCACCCGGCATCCGTTCGATTTCGTTAACGCTGAAAGCTTGAATGGAGATCGGACTCTCCGCCGTTCGAGCAAAAGCGGTCGCTTTTACTTCCACCGATTCTAAATCAATCGCTAAAGGGCTCAGTAAAAACCAGCCTCAGCAGGGATTTCCACGCGAATGCGAACCTCCCACGCAGGCCAATTTCGGCAGGACTCCGTGACAAGACTTTTCCACTCCTGGTGATTGGTTTCATTCACGAGATAGATCTCAATCTGCCAAGGCGACTCCAATTC
>JBCDIO010000457.1:0-4198 GCA_038748815.1 Bacteroidota bacterium | reverse complement strand
GCCCAAAGTTATATGCCAGCCCAGGATATTCATATCTTAAAGAATCCAACTACGGGGAGTGCCTGGTATTCGGTGGATGAGATAGACCCGCTTAGAACTCCGGAATGGACGTTTGGTAAAGAACATTTGCAACGCATCGATCTACCTTGCTGTCCTTAGTTCAAACCGTTCATGGAGCTGGTAAACGCTAGACCATCCATTTAAGATAACCAACATGACGCAACAAGTTATTCTCCTGCGCGGCATTAATGTTAGTGGGAAAAACAAACTCAAAATGGCCGATCTTCGCAGTGGATTAGAGGGTCTAGGCTTTCAGGGAGTGGCAACCTACGTTCAAAGTGGGAATGTAGTCTTGAAAAGCACTGTGAATCCGGAAGAGTCAGCGGCTATGATTCAGGCCTGGATCAAAGAGAAATTCGGATACGAGGTCTTCGTCCAAGCCTACGCAAATAGTACCTTCCGGTCCATTCTTACTAAGAATCCTTTCGTAGCTGATTTGACCAAGGATCCTGCCTTTTTTCACGTAACCTTATTGGCAACCGATCCACAGCCTTGGGATGCTTTACTTGACCGTCGAAAAGGAGAGGAAGACCTACAAGTTCTTGGCCGGACAGTCTATCTGTACTGCCCCCACGGTTATGGCCGAACCAAACTTACAAATAACGATATCGAACGGATCTGTAAGTCCTCTTGTACGACCCGCAATTGGAAGACGATGAATCAGTTACAGTCCATGTTAGACCTGGAATGAACTGTATAAAGAGCTTATTAGAAAAAGTACCCAAACAATTTGATTGTATTTTTAATTCGCTCAAATACCAACTTTATGAGACCTATTTACTGGAGCTGCTTGCTCCTACTCTTGCCCCTGTTTGGTACTTCCCAAACGGAAACTACTATTTCCCAAGAAGATCGTCTGTACGGATTGGCGCAACTTTGGCATGGTACCAAGGTAAACTTTGCGTTTTTCGAGCAAGTTCCCCATGTGGACTGGGATAGCCTCTATCGAGCGACGATTCCGAAAGTGATAGCAGCAGAAAATGATTTTGCTTATGCGCGTATTCTGCAGAATATGTGTGCCCAACTACAGGATGGCCATACGCGGGTTTACTTTCCCAAGCATTTAGGAAAAAAGTGGACTGGAGTCCCTCTGTCTACTCAACTGATCGAAGGGAAGGTGTATATCACCGAAGTCTTGAATGATACGCTCCTTGAAATGGGTATTAAGCCGGGCCTGGAAATTACCCACATCGATCAAATGGCCGTACACGATTATGCCAAAGAATATGTGGAACCCTATTGTTTTGCTTCCACACCGCAGGACCTGGTCGTGCAAACCTATGATCATAAACTATTAAGAGGCTTTAAAGGCCAATCCATAACCCTCGGTTTACAAGAGCGGAGTGGTGATACCCAAACCTTGACGTTCGATCGTGGGTATATTTACGAACGGGGCTGGAGCCCCGTAATGAGCCTGGAGATGCTAGAAGGAAACATTGCTCATCTCACCGTCTCGCGGTTTTGGGGAGACGATTTTCAACCCGCCGTAGATAGCCTGATGCCTCTGGTGAAGGGAGCAAATGGCATTGTTATCGATATTCGCTCCAATTCGGGCGGGAACTCTGATAATTCGGCCTATCTCTTGTCCCATTTCTCCTCTAAATCATTCCGGACCTCTAATTGGTCAACTCCTACCTATAATGCCGCTTTTGCCTCCTGGGAGATGGAACAAGAATGGCATTCGGCGAAGGGATACCGGGTAAAGCCTAAACGAGGAAAAGCGAAGTTCAAAGGCCCGGTAGTCACACTGATCGGCCCTAAAACCTATTCTGCCGCCGAAGATTTCTGCAGCTACTACCGCCAAGCGGATATTGGCCCTATGATTGGAGCTAAAACGGCGGGTAGTACCGGAAACCCCATTGGTGTACAGCTACTAGACCAAATGTGGGCGCAGGTTTGTACGAAAAAAGATGTCTTTCACGACGGAACCGAGTTCGTCGGATATGGAGTATCTCCCGATATGGAGGTGGTGCAGTCTGCTGAAGATTTTTGGAAAGGGCGTGATACCGTTCTGGAAGAAGCACGCCAATTTTTGTTGAAATAGTGATAACTACCGGAATTCATAGAGAGAATAAAACCATAAACGTTGTATATTTCGAGGACTCAAAAAATCAATTATGGCTTTATTCCCCTCCTTCCAACGCTCCGGCTTTGATCTGGAAGCACTCCTTGGTGCCGAAGCATTTGAGAATATCTTTCGTACGATCTACGAAGCGGGCGATTTTCCCCTACAGTTTTCCGATACCGTAGGTCCCTTAAGTTTTGACCTACGTATTTACGAACCGGAATCGGTAGATCGTGATTATCCTACTCACCCAGACTATGAGTTAGGTGCTACCCATCCCGATTCTTTTAAGGTCCTTTTAGAATGGCCCAACAATTGGTTTGATCCCATCCAGCCAAATGAGCTAGAGCCCCATTTGATCTTGCAGCTATACACTGATTTGGAAATCACCCTTGGGAGTGGCGAACCTACAACGGATCAGGCTACCTTAGACTTATTTATGCACCTTGGGTTGGAAGAGAAAGAGACTGCCGATGGGTTAGAAGTGTTTGAATTAGGCATTCAGATCCTGGATATCAACGTCCAAGATAATAATAACGTAGCTTTCCTTTTAGATAGTCAAAAGGCACTCATTCTAGCGAGACTAAATGCTTCGCTAAGTGGAGTGCTAGGGGATAATACTTCCTTTCCCCGGGCTTTAATCCAGCGAATTGAAGTAAAACGGCACGATTCTTCCGCATCGAACGCAGCCGCTTTAGGTGTTTACCTTAATTTCAATCTACAAAATGGCCCCGAAGCCAATGATCTATATTCCGATGATCGAGCTGATATAGATCGGGCAGAAAATATCTTACCTAGTGATCAGTCCTTTGCTGTCTATGCCAATCCTGATCTTTATGATATGCTGGCTTCCCATGTTTACCAGCAGTTTGCTGTTAAACAGCGAAACGGAAAATACGAGTACGAAATAGATCATAAGGAGGAAGATGATAAGCCCGCCAAATTGATGATCAATAAAGTTAGGCTAAAGCCGATCGAAGGGAAATATAAGCTATCAGATGGTAGTAAGTCGGAAAAAACCCCTGGCCTAGAATTACTCATAAAAGGGGAATATGTACTTATGAATTTTGGAGAATGGGAGGTCATTGAGCCAGACTTCAAGGTTATTCTTCGGGTGTACCCAGAAATGGTGGATGGCGAGCTCATTTGGCATACCGATCACGAATTAAAGCTCAATATCTTAGCGGGTGTTGTTCAGGTTTTAATTTTTTCGCTAGTTGCTTTGACCGGAGCAATGGGTCAGTTGATTTTTGGTCAAACCTTAGGGCTAATTGGGCTTATTGAAAAAATAGTAGCACCCGTATTAGAAAGAAGGTATTTGAGGGGGCGCATTCAAACAGAGAAATCAAAAGCGACTCAGTTGTTCCAAGAAAGTATCCAACGACTGACCATTCTGACAAAACGCTGGGATCCATTCTACAGTACAAGACACCAAACAGTCTTAGTGTTTTCTACGTCTAACATTGGAGAGGCGGGTCTGTACTTCGATGGGAATACGCGCATCAGCCGATCCTTTGCCCCGACCGAAGATGTATATATTCGGGCTACCGATCCAATCAACGAACGGACCGTCAATCAGCTTCGCTACAAAGTACCCAAGCACGGCAATCGGACCCTACCCGCAACGCCCGTGGCCCCGGCTACCGATCGATTATCTTACACCGAGACCAATACAATCAGTTTAGGACAGCCCTTTGGTTCCAATATTCCCGATGACGAACGGAATATTTTAATCCTGAGCCAGGAACAGGTGCAACAACGAATTTACCAAGGAAAGCTGTTGGCCAGTATTCCCTATCGTTTAGTCGCCGTTCGGCTAGAGGAAAACCAGGTAATCTCCATCAAGAGTATTTCTGACTACGAGGCGGAAGAGATTGAGCAAGAATGGATTGATCGATACGAAGAGGAAATCCGGCAAGAAATTGCGCCCTTGTTACCGGATGATCTATTAACCCGACAGGCAGAAGCCATCTTCATCGCTATGGGTATCGGTAATCCGACGGAAGAAATGCTCGAAGAATTAAAAGAAGCGCTTTTTGATGAAGCTGTAGATGAGCGGCTGGAAGAGCGCGT
>JBCDIO010000456.1:0-4202 GCA_038748815.1 Bacteroidota bacterium | reverse complement strand
GTTTTTCTCTGTAAAAATATCCTTTGCCATCCTGTGTTGGCTTGGCATTGGTAATCACACAACAAATATAGAAGCCTGTGATTATTTGATTCGTTTAAATCTACTGAAAGGACTATTTTTCGGATAAATTTATCACAGACCTTCATTTACCCGATTCATGTCCGAGGTTTATATATACGACGCCGTACGTACGCCCCGTGGCAAGGGCAAAAGCACCGGCTCTCTGTACGAGGTGCGCCCCATTGATCTTATCGCAACCCTACTCCGTGCGCTAGAAGATCGCCAAGCATTACCAACTGACCGTGTAGAAGATTTTCTCCTCGGCTGCGTAACTCCCGTGGGCGATCAAGGCTATAATGTGGCGAAGGCTGGGCTGCTCCACGCCGAATGGCCCCATTCCATTCCAGCGCTTACCCTGAATCGTTATTGTGCCTCGGGTTTAGAGGCTATCAATTTGGCTGCTGCAAAAATTATTGCCGGTCAGTCCGACCTCATACTAGCCGGCGGTATCGAATCCATGAGCCGCGTACCAATGGGAAGTGATGGTGGAGCACTTTTATTTGATCCAGAGGTCATCAACAAAGTCGCATACGTACCGCAAGGGATCTCTGCCGATCTGATCGCTACCATCGAAGGATTTACGCGGGAAGAGCTGGATGCCTTTGCGCTAAGTTCTCACCAAAAAGCAGCTCACGCCAGAGAAAAGGGCTATTTCAAGCCATCCATGATTCCCGTATTAGATCCCAATGGATTAGTCATCTTAGATGAGGATGAAAGTATTCGTCCAGAAACAAACCTAGAACAGCTAGGTAAACTTCGCCCTGCTTTCAAACGGCTGGGACAAGATGGCTTCGACGAATTGGCCATTTCCAAATACCCCGAGGTACTGCAGATTCATCATCAGCATACCGCTGGGAACTCGTCGGGAATTGTTGACGGTGCTTCCTTAGTCGTATTGGGCAGTGATCGGTGTCAGAAAGAATGGGGCTTGAAAGCGAGAGCCCGCATTTTGAGCTCGGCCGTTGTGAGCCTTGATCCCACCATTATGTTGACCGGACCTTATCCCGCTAGTAAAAAGGCCTTGGAGAAGGCGGGGTTGAAAAAAGAAGATATTGACCTTTGGGAAGCCAATGAGGCCTTCGCCTCGGTCGTTCTTAAGTTTATACGTGATATGGATTTGGACCCCGACCGGGTAAATGTGAACGGCGGAGCTATTTCCATGGGCCATCCCTTGGGAGCCACTGGATCCATTCTGCTAGGAACCCTACTCGATGAGTTAGAGCGAAGAGATCTACAACGCGGCTTAGTCACTCTATGCGTGGGTGGCGGTATGGGCGTGGCTACGATTATCGAGCGTGTTTAATGAAATTAGGAAGTAAAACCACCCAGCTAGCATGATTCGCTACGAAAAGGATATTGACAATATTGTAACCCTCACCCTAGATATGCAGGGGCGGAAAGAGAATATACTCAACCACGAGATCACTGCTGCCTTGGAACCGGTGTTGGAGCATCTTAAAAAGGAAAAGGCCCGTCGGGCACTGAAAGGAGTAGTAATCACGTCCAATAAAAAAACCTTTCTGGCCGGGGGAGACCTAGAGTATCTTTACCAATGCCAGGATCCCAAAGAGATGTTTGAATACACCGAAAAGATCAATCGGTTTCTTCGGGATCTTGAACGACCCGGAGTACCGGTTGTAGCAGCAATTAACGGTTCGGCGTTGGGCATGGGTTTCGAGCTGGCCTTGGCTTGTCATCATCGCATCGTCTTAAATCGGCCCGATATTAAGCTGGGTTTTCCAGAAATAAAAGTTGGCTTGATTCCAGGGAATGGAGGGATTATCCGGCTCATGTGGTTACTTGGAATCCGGAAAGCCTTTCCCATTCTAGAAAAAGGACACCGGTACCTACCCCTGGAAGCTTTAGAAGTTGGCATGGTGGACGAATTGGCAGATACCAAGCGGGAGATGATTGAAAAGGCGAAGGATTGGCTGAAGTCAGAAACGGAAGGTCGCCGCAAATGGGACACGGAATACGGAACCATTCCCGGAGGAACGGCCCGAGAAATGCGGGTAGCCATGGAAATTAGCCGATTAAGCGCACACATCGCCGCTCGTTATCGAGGGAATTTCCCAGCTCCTCAAGCGATTCTGAATATTCTTTCGGAGGCAAGTAAAGTAGATTTTGATACCGCTACTCGTATCGAGAGTCGATACTATTCGGACCTGTTGTGTCGGCCGGAGAGTAAGAACATGATCAAGACATTCTGGATGGAATATCGCCAGATCAAAAGTGGAATCAATCGGCCGAAAGGTTTTGGGAAATTCCGTCCTAAGGCCGTGGGTATCATTGGTGCGGGCATGATGGGATCGGGAATCGCCTATGTTTGCCTCATGAATGGCATCCGGGTAGTCATGAAAGATGTTTCGAAACTCATCGCCGAACGGGCCCGTGATTATGTGCGTAGTCAATTCACAGGATTGGTGGCCGCGGGTCGGCTTACCCAGCCGGAAATGGATCGCCTCCTGACCAACATTGTGACTACCGATGTATCCTCCGATTTTAAGGATTGCGACCTGGTATTGGAGGCCGTCTTTGAGAACCACAATGTGAAAGTGAAGGTTCTCAAGGAAGCAGAAGAGTTTATGGATGAATATTCTCTCTTTGCATCCAACACTATCTCTATTCCCATTACTAAGTTGGCCCAGAGTTCCTTCCGCCCGGAGAACTATGTTGGTCTACACTTTTTTCATCCGGTTTCTAGTATACCATTGGTCGAAGTGATCCGGGGAGAACAAACGAGCGATGAAACGATTGCCCGGGCCTTTGACTTTGTGCGAGCCATTCGCAAAACGCCCATTATCGTAAAGGACTCCTGGGGTTTTTACGCGGCCCGGGTCCAGAATACCTACATTCTGGAAGGTATCACTCTGCTACAAGAAGGTTATCCGCCGGAGCTGATCGAAAATTTGGGAACCCAGGTCGGAATGCCCACAGGTGCTTTGCGTTTAGCGGACGAACTGTCCTTAAAGTTGGTCCTCAAATACGAGCGGCAAGCAGCAGCGCATTACGGGCCCAAGTACATTCAACATCCGGCCGTAGCGGTACTCAATCATATGATCGAAGAACTGGACCGTCCGGGGACCAAAACAAAACCGGGATTCTACGAGCGCGGTGAAGAAGGTGCCTTATCTCTCTGGGGAGGAACGGCTGATATTTTCCCTGCGAATAAAACGGATTTCGATCTGAAAGAGATTGAGGAGCGCCTGCTCTTTGTCCAAGTCTTGGAAGCGGTATGGTGTCTTCACGAAAAGGTGATCCACCTAGCACCAGAAGCGAATCTGGGTAGTGTGTTTGGCTGGGGGTTTCCCGCTTTTAAAGGAGGAGTGATTCGGTTTATCGAAGATTATGGCCGGGAAACCTTTATTGTTCGCTGTGGAGAACTGGAAACTAAATTCGGACCCCGTTTCAAAGTGCCTGGCTGGCTTAAACGGCACCCTCAACTCAGCGATTAAAATAAGCTAAAATACCCCTATGCGCTTTTCACTGTTTGGAAAAGCGCACAGGGGATTCTAAGCTATTTCAATATGATTACATCTCCGGAGGCTTCTACGCGGCGAGGAATATTATTCTCAATAACCGTAAACTGCGCTCGCCAAACGTAAGTGGCATTGGGTAGTTGTTGGCCGCGAACGATGCCGTCCCATCCGTCAAAAGGATCGTCGGTTTGAAACAATAAGCCACCCCAACGGTCGAAGATGGCCAAGTCGTAGTCGAGTAGCTCACAATCAGAAGCTGGCCGAAAGTTATCATTAATTCCGTCAAAATTTGGGGAGAAAACATTCGGGAAGTAAATATCACATTGCTCACATTCGAAGAGCTCCACTTCCTGGGTAACGCTTTCGCATTGATTGAACACATTTACGGTGTAAATACCTGGTTCCCCAGCAATTAGAAAAGGTAGATCAGAACCATCGCTCCATAAATATTCGGCAAAGCCCTGGGTAGCGGCATCTAAGAAAATTTGAGAGCTGCATAAAAATTGGTCGGGCCCTAAGTCATAAGCAATGGGTGGGATAAAATCAAGGGCAATATCATCTTCAAAGATCCGGCAATCGGTGGTAATCGTAACGGCGTAGAATCCCGATTCCTCCACTAAAATAGTTGGATCGGTGCTGCCATTTGACCATATGTAACTCGCC
>JBCDIO010000455.1:0-4208 GCA_038748815.1 Bacteroidota bacterium | reverse complement strand
AGCCGTAGCTACGAAGGCGAGCACGTAACGATGAACTGGACAAAAAGAACCCGTCAAAAAGGTTAGAAATGTAGGTTACAAAGTATTAGTTCCTTACCCGCATATCAAAGTAGTTTAGCTTGAGAGGCGTTGATTTCTAACCCTTCGCATTCACCTAGCTATACCCAAAGCTCACGTTTTTAGTTTTTTGATTGTCGTACTATTTCTCGCAACTGATTGGAGGGCCTACTACCCCTTTACCCCGAGGTTTCGGGGTTGTAGACGTATAAAAAAGGCCACTCAACCAAGGTTGAGCAGCCTCATTTCCACTATGGAAGTTTCATTAATCTTCACCCAAGAATGGGTAGCGGTAATCCGTTGGTGGTACAAAATTCTCCTTGATCGTACGTGGAGAAACCCAACGGTAAAGGTTCAATACAGAACCCGCCTTATCGTTCGTTCCGGATGCCCGAGCGCCCCCAAAAGGCTGCTGCCCTACCACGGCTCCGGTTGGTTTGTCATTGATGTAGAAATTACCGGCAGTGTTTACCAAGCGCGCGGTAGTAGCTTCGATTACATCCCGGCCTTTGGCAAAAATGGCTCCAGTCAAGGCATATGGACTCGTTTGATCCACCATGTCCAGCATGGCTTCGTATTGATCGTCCTCGTATACATAAACAGTTAGGATGGGCCCAAAGATCTCCTCTTCCATGGTCCGGTAATCGTGGGTCTTAGCGTGAATCACCGTAGGTTGAATAAAATACCCTTCACTCTTATCATATCCACCGCCAATAATCACTTCTGCGTGATCATCTTTTTTGGCTTGAGCAATGTAGCCAGAGATCTTATCAAAAGCCCGTTCGTCAATCACTGCATTCACGAAATTGGAGAAATCTTCCGGTGATCCCATTTTAAAGGATGCCAGATCTTTCTCTAAGCCGGCTTTAATACCTGGCCATAAGCTGGCCGGTAAATAGGTTCGGGAAGCAGCTGAACACTTCTGACCCTGGAATTCAAAAGCACCACGTGAAAGTGCAGTTACCACTTCTTGCGTATTTGCCGAAGGATGAACGACGACATAATCCTTACCACCGGTTTCTCCAACAATCCGAGGATACGTTTTATACTTGCCGATATTGCTACCAATCACCTTCCAAAGATGTTGAAATACCTTCGTAGAACCTGTAAAGTGTAGACCAGAAAAGTCGGGATGTTCAAAGATGTAATCTCCAGCAACTGGGCCATCTACGTAGATCAGGTTAATAACACCTGCCGGTAAGCCCGCTTCTTCCAATACCTCCATAATCACGGCCGCAGAATATATCTGAGTTTCCGCTGGTTTCCAAACTGCCACGTTGCCCATCAAAGCCGGAGCACCCGGTAAGTTACCGGCAATCGAGGTAAAGTTGAACGGTGTAATCGCAAAGATAAACCCTTCCAAGGGGCGGTATTCCAAACGGTTCCAGATACCCGGTGCACTTTCTGGCTGAGTCTTATAGATCTCCGTCATGTATTGCACATTATATCGGAAGAAATCACACAACTCCGCCACGGCATCAATTTCTGCCTGGTAAGCATTCTTCGATTGGCAAAGCATCGTTGCTGCGTTCATTTTAGCCCGGTAAGGCCCCGCTAGAAGGTCAGCCGCTTTTAAGAAGATAGCCGCCCGATCTTGCCAAGGCATTAAAGACCAAGTTTTACGAGCTTCCAAGGCTGCATCTACTGCCTTTTGCACCATTTCTTCTCCTCCCTTGGTATAATATCCCAAATTGTGGGCATGTTCGTGCGGAGGATGAATACTTACTTTGTTATCAGCGAAGACATGCTCCCCACCAATATACATTGGGACCGCCGTTTCGGTCGACTTCAATTCTTTGAGGGCCGCTTGCAAAGCAGTGCGCTCGGCGCTTCCGGGAGCATAGCTAAGGACAGGCTCGTTTTTAGCTACCGGAACATTGAAAAAGGCGTTCGACATGATTTATCTTGGTTTTTGCCTGGTTAGAAATCAGTTAATTGCCCGCAAAGATAGGAAAAAGCGGGGGCAAAAAGGTCTTATATACTACCTCCTTCCCGAAGGATGATTGGAAGAACCTCTTCCAGCCGGTGCACTTCATAGGTAGGTTCTTGTGGCAGTGGATTTTCTTTCTTTTTGGGATTAAACCAACAGGTGTCTAAGCCCGCTTGTTGCCCGCCTAGAATATCGGAGCCGGGATTATCTCCAATGACTAGAACTTGCCGGAAATCTTCTATTTCCAAGGTCTTCAAGGTATGGTCAAAAAAGGCCGGAAAGGGTTTGGCTACCCCAATTTCTTCGGAAACGATGACCGCTTCAAAAAAGGATTCTAATTGGGTTTTCGCCAAGCGTCGTCCTTGCACGGCCGATAGTCCATTGGTGATGACACTCATGCGTACCCCTACTAATTGTAGTGCCTGCAGGACCGCTTTAGCCCCGGGAACCAAATGTCCCTGCCCGGCCAGAAAATCGAGATACTTATCGTTGACTTCGAGCGGATCCCCTTCTTTACCCAGGTAAGTCAATAGGCTGGCGAAGCGCCGCCGCTTCAATTCTGGCAAATCAATCCCACCTTCTTCCAGTAGGGTCCACAATCGACTATTGATGGCTTTATAGGCCGCAAAGTGTTCTTCCAAAGGTTCTTCCTCGAGCCACACCAAAGTCTCCGTTAAGGCTGCTCTCGCTGAAGCATCAAAGTCCAACAAGGTATTATCCAGGTCCCAAAGTACAATGGGGTATAACATATGGTATCAATTGATCTTTACTTCCGTGGGAAGAAAAGGGCTGGCATCGCCTTTCCCCTTAATGATCTCCCGGACAATGGTTGAACTGATATGAGAATACCCTGGCTGGGCAATAAAGAAGATAGTCTCTAGTCCTTGACCCACGATATTATTCAACTGAGAAATGGTTTTCTCATAGTCAAAATCGGAGGCATTACGCAAGCCACGGATTAAGTATTTCGCTTCTATCTCTTGACAATAATGCGCTGTTAAGCCTTCGAAATGCCCTACTTCTACCTTGGGTTCGTCCACAAAGACGGCATCGATCCAGGCTAAGCGTTGTTCTAAGGAGAAGAGGTATTTCTTTTGGGAATTTACACCGATCGCAATGACAATCTTATCGAAGAATGGCAAGGAACGTCTTACGAGGTCCACGTGCCCGATGGTAATTGGATCAAAAGATCCAGGGAATACGGCTATTTTCATAAGGAACTAAGGAACTGTTCGACGGGTAAATTAATAAACTTTGGGCAGACCGTACAAACAAAAAGGCAGTCCGGAATCCGGACTGCCTTAGCGTGTATTATCTTCGAAAGCTTAGCGCTTATTTCGATTTCTTTTTAGAGGTTTTTTCACCCTCTTTCACCGTCTTCACGATCCGGCTAACTACCAAATAAGGATCAGCGTTAGAAGCTGGACGACGATCTTCCAAGTATCCTTTCCAGGTCTTCGCGGTAGAAACCGGAATACGGATGGAGGCCCCCCGGTCGGATGCGCCGTATGAAAAGTCATTAATCGAAGCTGTTTCGTGATCCCCAGTCAAACGCTCTTCGTTCTTAGAACCGTACACCTCGATATGAGCGTGGTGATTCTTACGGAAAGCTTCCAAAACACTCTTGAAGTAATCTTCGCCACCTTTCTCCCGCATTTTCTTATTAGAGAAGTTAGCGTGCATACCAGAACCATTCCAGTCCCCTTTGATGGGCTTCGGATGGAATTCTACTTCTACACCATACTGCTCGGTAACCCGGTGTAGTAAGTAGCGAGACAACCAAAGGTCGTCACCCGCCTGCTTAGCACCTTTACCTAGACACTGGTATTCCCACTGTCCAAGTAGTACTTCGGCGTTTACCCCCGTAATTTCCAAACCGGCTTCTAGACAAAGGTCTAAATGCTCTTCCACAATTTCGCGGCCAGAACAATTTTCTGACCCCACAGAACAGTAATAAGGCCCCTGTGGACGAGGGTAGCCCTGCTCGGGAAAACCTAGTGGCAGACCGTTAATTGTTAATACGTATTCCTGCTCAAATCCAAACCAAAAGTCAGGATCATCTTCTACCTGAGCCCGGGTATTGGATTCGTGGACAGAACCATCGGGGTTCAACACCTCACACATTACCAAAAATCCATTCTTACGAGCTGGATCCGGAATGACGCGAACGGGTTCAAGCAAGCAGTCAGAGTAGTTCCCTTCGGCTTGTTGCGTAGAACTT
>JBCDIO010000454.1:0-4209 GCA_038748815.1 Bacteroidota bacterium | reverse complement strand
CAGCGCTTGAAAGCCGAAGAAGCGGCTTTAAAAGCTTTTGAGAAAGACCTGGAAGGTTTGCAAAAGAATCAAAAGCAAGAAGAAGAGAACATTGCCCGTTATGAACAAAAAATTAAAGAATCGGAGACCAAAATTCAAGAAAGTATCCAGAACCAGGGCCTAAAAACGGGTGAAATCGATTCGCAAAAAGCCACTATTGAGGCAACGAAAGCCGAATTGAAGGATTTGGAGCGGATGAATTAAGCGACTTTTATTGGCGATTAGAAAACCCAAAATCAATGCATTGATTTTGGGTTTTTTGTTTACCGTCCGTTTCGGGCGGGCATTCTCGCTCGGCTTTTTTACATTTGGGTAAACGAAAAGTGCTCCGAAAAGCGTTCAACCGAAGTTATTCCCAATCAACCACCGGATCGATCTGCCGATCGAGCTTTTATTCTACCTGCTAAACTGAGGTTCATGACGCCTGCTCCAATGTTCTACGTATTCGTTTTGGTTTGTATTTTTCCTGCCCTGGCGTGGGCCCAACCCACGGGGATGAATCCCAAAGATATGCAGTTGGGGATCAGCGAACCCCAGTTGATTGAAGCCCTCATGAAAACGATGCCCGGCTTGGGAAGCAACAGCCGGGAAATGCTGAACGAGCAAAGCTTAAAGGCTTTTATGATGCCACCCCGGCAGTCTCCGGCACAAAGCTCCCGGAATTGTTACGCCGTAGCGGCCTGCCTAGAATTCTACACGAATTACTCGAAAAATTATAAGTCCAATCTGAGCCCAGAATATATTTATCTAAACTTGGCCCAGGATCAACTAAAAGAAGCGTTGGCCTTCGCCGCGCAAACGGGAACCGTCAGTGCCGCCATTATGCCTTTTGGATCGAGTACGGTCAGCATGGCCGTACGGAATACAGATAAATTCCAAATCCAGAACTATCTGCACCTTTATCGGGCCGAAGCACGTCCTCGACAAAAAATCTTGGAAACTCGACAAGCTTTAATGCGGGGAAATCCGGTGATCGTAGAGATGAAAGTAACGGCTGATTTTCCATTCTTAAAAAATCTACGGACCTGGGAACCGGGAGGAGATCGTACGGATCAGGTAGAACCCCTGATTGTGGTAAGCTACAGCGAAGAGCGGCAAGCCTTCGAAGTCTTGAGTTCCTACGGTCGCGAATGGGCCAGCAACGGTTACCTATGGGTTTCTTACAACGATTTTGCCCGATTAGTAAATAATGCCTACGTACTGATTCCGGAGGAAAACTACGCCCAAATCGGGCAATAGCCCTTTCCTATATCGGCTGTTTGGGTGTCGTTCAAGACGAAGCGAACTGGTTTTAGTATCGCCCGTTTTCACTTTAGTTTACTTAGCATATAGCTAAGGTGGCAGAATGTGCTTTTGTCGGACTCTGAGCCCCCATCTCTCTTCCACTTGGCAACACCTAGTGGATGAACCAGAGCCCTTCTAATTCAGAATTAACTGTGCATGAATAGCCCTTCTTAAGCCAGAAAATTTGAGTGCTACTGGTGCAAAACCATAGATATTCCTCTCATGGTTGATACTGCTTGGTAGGCTGTGAATCCCGTTTTTCACCAATTTTTCTGACTTTAAGGATAAATAATTCAATGGATTACAAAGGATTTTTATCTAGCTTAATGCCTGATAATTAGTCATCTACGTATAGTTGGCAAGGTATAAAACCGGATCAGGGCTTGCACACATGATATTCTCATTGTATTTTGGGTTCAGCTCTGATGAACAAACTTCTCAAGAACCGCCTCTTTTTCACCAAACCCCTTTTCTGGATTCCCATGAACATCGAGACATTCTTTTCGTAAGAATGTTCCTAAAACGTCTTGTACTGGAGTGTTAAATACTGTGCGTAGGTAACCCTTTGCCTACAATCAGGTATAAATCACTACCAGAAACCGTATTTAGGCGAACGCATGGGTACCTTAAAACCTACCCTATTCTCCCTTCCGCCTAAAAACCCCCAATTATTGGAAAACCTCCGTGCGAGGTACTTAGGTCTGTATCAATATACAGTGACTACTGTATGCAACATTCTCAGGCTTGCGTACCATTCGAGCAGTTGTGCCTCGATTGGCCAATCAGCTCGTGCACGGTTCAATTAAATGAATGCACTATGAAGATTCAGGAATTTACCCTTGGATGTTTATTGCTGTTAGGCGCAGTAGTTAGTAAAGGGCAGAACCAATGGACAGAATTTGGTGGGTTTTTTGGTGTTTCAAATTATCTTGGAGAACTCCAACAGGTAGAGTTTGAAACCAGTGAAATTCATCCGGCCTATGGAGTGTATATGCGGAGCCAGGTTAATCGATCGATCGCGATTAAAATGCACTTCTACAAAGGTACAATCTCTGGGAATGATGCCAATTATGAAGGGTTATTAGTCCGAGAGCGGAACTTGAACTTTGAATCTCCGCTCTACGAAATGGGCCTTCAGTTAGAAATTACCTTAATGAAATTTGGCGAACGCCAGCAGCGCTTAGCTGCTCCGTATTTATTTGTCGGTTGTGGGATTTTTCATTTTAATCCACAAGCTTATTACCAGGGGCAATGGATTGCCCTTCAACCACTAGGCACGGAAGGACAGGGTCTCCCAGAATATCCAGAACGGGTTAAGTACAGTCTTGTCCAGGCTTCGCTCCCTCTTGGAATGGGGTTCAATTTTATGATCCAGAAAAAAGTCGTCCTAGGGTTTGAGATTGGGTTTCGCAAGACCTGGACCGACTACCTGGATGATATAAGTACTACCTATCCAGATATCAAGCAACTAGAAGCGATGAACCCCATTGCCGCAAAACTTTCCTATCGAACGCCAGAATACGATGACCAGGCAGGGTCCAATCCCGAGGGCTTAGATCGGGGCAGTTCGGATGATAATGATCTCTATTTTTTCGGTGGAGTGACCCTAGGAATCGTCTTAAACAAGCAATACAAGAATGATCGTAGAAATTATCGCAAGTTGGTGCCACAGCCCGGCCGAGGACATCTGTTTTAAGGGAACGGTAGTCGAATGAAGGTAAGAGGTGGGAAACCAAACATAATTGGTTCATATAGGCCATTTTGCCAAATCAAATAATCGCAAGACGGCGTACAAAAAATCCAAAATTTTGCACAAGTCCCTTTCTTTTAACTATTGGGGAACCTATATTTGTAGGGAATTAAGTGCAGGAAGTGTTCCCAATTGACGTTTCCATTTTTGTCAATGCTTTCTGTTTTTACGACTTATCCCAACATATCTCCCCTCCAAATTCCGGTTTAGCAATAACTATTTTCCCAGTAGTTATTATCCTCCTTTGAACCAAAAACCAGGATGAAGCTTTTGCTTCAAAATTAAGATTGTCCAACGATATTTTGTGCTGTAATATCCTGCGTGGATGTATACTGCCTTGAAGAGCTTAGTAAATTTTCATGGTCAGTTTTATTCACTAAGAATATGGGTACAATGAGGACATTATTTACAATCATGGCAATTCTGTGGGCCTACCACCTAAGTGCAACGACGTACTTCGTAAATACCCATGGAACTGGTGATGGATCGAGCTGGTCCTACGCTAGCAACGACCTTCCTGCTATTCTGGCCACTTGTCTGCCCGGAGATCAGGTTTGGGTTGCGGCTGGAACCTATCATCCAACTACCGGGACTGACCGAAGTGCTTCTTTCATTATTCCCAATGGAGTGGAAGTATACGGAGGGTTCGTGGGTTTCGAGCAGCAACTCAATGAACGGAATATAACTACCAATCGATCCATTCTAAGCGGAGAGATCGGAGCACCAGGTATTCAGGATAACAGCTTTTCTGTTATTTATACCCAAGGAGTTGACGCGACTACTCAGCTCAATGGATTCATCATTACCCAGGGCAACGCCAATGGTAAAGGAGAGGAAGGTAATCCTACTCGTTGCGGCGGCGGCTGGTACAATCAAGGTACCGAGGGCCAAGCTTCTAACCCAACGATCCAAAACTGTATCTTCCGCAATAACAGCGGCCGTGATGGCGCTGCTTTCTACAGCAATGGTGCAGCAGGAATTAGCAACCCGGTTTTCTCGGCTTGCCAGTTCATTGCTAACCAAGCGGACCTAGATGGTGGAGCCATCTACGTAAATGCCCAAGATCGCGGGGAAAGCATTCTGACTATGGAAGCATGTTTGTTCGACGAAAATATGGCAAGCTACGGAGCAGGCGT
>JBCDIO010000453.1:0-4220 GCA_038748815.1 Bacteroidota bacterium | reverse complement strand
GTAAGGTCGGAGCGGAGGATCGGTCGAGCACCCATTCTAACACACGTCCCAAAGCTTGGCCTAAGCGCTCAAATTCTTCCTTAATCAAATCTCGCTGCTCCATATTTATTGAATTAGGTACTGCATGATCACGATATCCATCCATTGATCATTTTTCCAGCCAATCTGTTTTTGGCGACCCACAATTTCATAGCCAAGCCGGAGATTATAAGCAATGCTCGCTTCGTTCGTAGCAAAGATCTTCGCCACCAAATGGTGATACCCCATGGCCCGGCTCTCGTCTATGAGAAAACGCTTCATTTGTTTTCCGTATCCTTTGCCCAAATGCACAAGATCCAGATAAACCGCCGTTTCTGCCGCAAAGCGATAGCCCTCTCGATCACTGTAACGCTTGATAATCCCCCAGCCAATGACCAAGGCCTCTTTCTGTAAAACGTATAACCGCTCCCGACTGTTAAACTTCCGGATCCAAGCCTCTATATCTACGGATTCTTTAGGGGTTTCCTCCATCGTGCTTCCTCCCTCCGCGATGTATACATTATAGATTTCAGCAATCCGGCCGTAGTCTTCTGCTGTTGCTGGACGAATCTCCATGGTTAGGCGTTTACCGATAATTGATTGGGCTTCAAGACAAGCCCTGGGCGGGCGTCGGCGACTTCTCGCTTACGGATAATGGCTTGCCCATTGACCCAAAGGTATTCAACCCCATCCGATAGTTGTTTAGGATTGAGGTAGGTCGCATTTGCACGAACCCGTGCCGGATCAAACAGGACCAAATCGGCAATCAGGCCAGGACGAACTTCGCCCCGATCCAGTAATTGGAAAAACCGCGCGGGTAAATAGCTAGCCTTATAAAAAGCTTCCTCCCAACTCAAAGACTTCTGCTCCAGTACATACCGCTGCAAGAAGGTGGTGAAAGCCCCGTAAGACCGTGGGTGAGGCTGCCCAATCGTCTTAGGCGCATTGATGGGATACGACCAGGAATCCGTGCAAATCATAGCGTCTTCCCAACGCACAGCTTGATCCATATCGCGCTCATCAATGCAGTGATAAACCACCCATACTTCGGTGCTAGCTTGTAGCATTTCCGATATAATTTCCGCTTCGCTAACGCCACGTCCCTCGGCCAATTGGCCAACGGTCTGCCCGTAATAGGCTGGCAAATTATCCGAGATAATGAGCATTTGGTGCAGGTCGTAGCCCTTATGTTGCAAATAGCTTGCTATCTCCTGGGTAGCGCCCGACTGGCGAAGCAAGTTGGGCAGTTCGGCAATGCCTTTACCTAAGAAGTGCTTAGGGATGAAAGCGCGCAATTTGGTAGAAACTGCGGTATATGGGTATACATCGACCCGGGCTTCGAGCCCGGTCTCCCGACGGTACCGTTCAATGCGTTCAAGGACCTTAGGAATTTTGCCCCAATTATTCTTTTCAGCGGCTTTTAAGTGGCTGATCAATATCGGAATTTCGGCCCGCTGGCCAATGGTAAGTGCCTCCTCAATAGCATCTTCGATCAAGTCCCGCTCGTTGCGAATATGGGAGGCGTAAACCCCACCTTTCTCCCGGACGACCTTGACTAATTGTACCAATTCATCTAACTCCGCGAAACATCCGGGCGCATAAATGAGGCCACTCGACATACCCAAAGCCCCTTCGTCCATGGCTTGGGCCAGCGCCTCTTTCATTCTTCCCATCGCCACATCCGAGACCTTATGCCAATCGTCCAAATAGCCTCCACGTAAGGTACTATGTCCTACCAGGGTACCGATATTGAACTGTAACTTATCCTCAATAGCCTCAAAGTACTCGGTAGTCGTTCGCCAACAGAAAGGAAAGCCAATTTCATCGGAGAGGCGTTCCATGGTTTTGATGAGTCCATCACCGATAGGAGCCGGGCTCGTGCCGCAGTTCCCAAAAATCTCCGTGGTAATACCTTGGTACAACTTATGGTCAGCGGCCCGTGGGAAAAAATAACCAAAACCGGTCGATGCGTGCGGATCTATAAAGCCGGGGCCCAAGTAACAACCTTCCGCATCAATGACCTCCCGGGCTTCGGCAGTAGCCAGGTGATCTCCAATCTCCGCAATGCGATTTCCCTGAATCGTCAGGTGAGTCTTCCGGGGGGCCTCTTTTCGGCCAGAATAAATATGAGCGTTTCGAATGATCGTATCAAACATAGAACTAATCTTTTTGTAGGGTCTTCACATGGACCGTGTACTTATCCAAAATGTCAGGATCTACCGTAACGCGACGGGCCTGCTCCAGGTCAATGAAACCTTCTGCATTCATCGTTAGAGGTTGGTGCACGAGATCCTCTTTAAAATAACGCGCCGATGGACTTTGATCGTGGGCTAAAGCATCAGGTGTCAAACCAGCAATTTGACTATTCATGGCCCGACCAATTCCGGTCTCAAACATCCCTCCAATCCAACAGGGAATGCCCTGTTCCTGAGTGTACTGCAAAATATTTAAGGTAGAGATGATTCCTCCAACCCGGCCGGGTTTCAGGTTTAACTCGTCGATACAGCCAAGCTGGTGAATCTTTTGTAGATCCCCTAAGCTTTTTACTTCTTCGTCCTGACAGATGTAGATCGACGGAATTTGTTTTTTGCTAGCCTGATATAAGTCGATATGCCCCGGAGGAAAAGGCTGCTCAATCATTTCACCCAGCTCGGCAAAAAAGGCTAGATTTTTTAGGTCTTCCGAACGAAAGGTGCCATTCGCATCAAAAGAAACATAAAGCCCCTCCAATTCGGGGCGAACAGCCTCGAATAATTGGGTCTTTGTGCGAGGGGATATTTTAAACTTGAGACGCCGATAGCCTAATTCTTTGGAAGATTGAATCACCGAGCGTAGACTTTGTTCCGTCTCATGAATGCCGATAGAGATCCCCACGGGTATCTGGTCAACGGTTGGCCAAAGATCCCATTCTGCAAAAAAAGAGGTGTTAGTAGTGGACTGGAGCAGATCGAGAACGGCAAATTCCATAGCCGCCTTCGTGAAATACCAACCGCGCACTTTACGCATCCGATCGTGCACCTCTCTGAGCGATTGAGCCTGTACCAATTCTGGCCATAAATAGTGTTCGACCAGTGGAAAGGCAGCCTCTAAAAACTCTTCGGAGTAGTAGGGATCTGGTCGACAAGAACATTCTCCGTAACCAATCTGGCCATCTTGATCAGTCCACCGGACAATGAGCGCCCGACGGGACTTACGTACACCAATGCCCGAGGTGAAAATCACTTTTTGCGGCAGATCTACCGTTATTAAATCCAAGCGTTGCAGGCTGATGGTATGGTCGTACCAAGGTAAATGAAGGGCCATAGATTCTACCATTGATTTGGGTCGATATCGGCAAAACTGCGCACTACCGGGTGGGCAGAACTGGTCTTAGTCCCTGGTCTTTCTAACCAAACTACTTGGTAACCAGCTTCCTTGGCCGCATCTAATTCTTCCTTAACATCGGACAAAAAAAGGATAGAATCCTCCGACAAATTCAACTGAGCAGCGATCTGTCGATACGAGTTCACTTCCCGCTTATGTCCCACGCCGGTATCAAAATAGGCCGACAAATAGTGGTTTAAATCTCCCCGGTCCGAATAACCGAACAAAAGCTTCTGAGCGGCTACGGATCCCGAAGAATAGATCCCTAGGGCGAGGCCTTTTTCTTTCCAGGAATCCCAAGCGGGCACAACATCATCGTAAATATGCCCCCGGTATTGACCTTGCTCGTAACCATCGCGCCACAGGTATCCCTGGATCGTTTTGAGGGCCGGGTGTTTCCGATCTTCTTGAATCCATTGGAGTAGTTGCTGCACTAGCGCTGCCCCAGAGATGGACCTGCCCTCTTCTTCTTGCACCGTCTGCTTTACCTTTTCTAATTCGGCTTGAATTTCTGGTTTGCTTTTATTCGCCTGTATATAGCTGGGGAGATGTTGTGTGGCGTAGGGAAAGAGGGTCTGATGGACAAAATGGATGGATGTAGTAGTCCCTTCGATATCCATTAGGATAAATCGGATCATAGTTGGTTCGCTAAAACCCAGGCTTACGCCAATTGGGTCAGTAAATAGACTGGTGAAAAATACATTGGGGATTTTGACCGTTCGCAAAATCCCCGGAGCGACCTAGGCGCTTAAACCTAAGCCATTATAGGGTGCATCAACCCCCGACTCGGTGTAGTGAGGTACCCAGCCGGATTGATCGATAAAGATACGGATGGCTTT
>JBCDIO010000452.1:0-4236 GCA_038748815.1 Bacteroidota bacterium | reverse complement strand
CCCAGGATTTGGGCGAAGGGGTGCCTTGATTTATATTTCACAAGGAGTTCTTAAGACTCTTCAGCCTTAACCTCTTTTGCGATCGAAATGACCAAGCCGTCTTTTTCTTCATTCATATCAGCTTGGAAGGAAGTTCCTTCAGCGGGATTATTCCCTAAAATATATTCCGCTAATGGATCTTCAATATATTTCTGAACGGCGCGGTTCAACGGACGTGCTCCAAACTGTGGATCAAAGCCTTTATCGGCAACAAATTCTTTTGCCTCATTGCTCAAAGACAGTTTGTAACCCATTTCGTCTAGACGACGGTGTAAGTCTTTCAAAGAAATATCGATGATCTTAAAGATTTCTTCCTTGCCAAGACTATTGAAGATAACAACGTCGTCGATCCGGTTTAGGAATTCCGGAGAGAAGGTCCGCTTCAGGGCATTTTGAATTACAGAACGCGAGTGGTCTTCGGCGGCTTGCTTCCGGGCACTAGTATTAAAACCAACTCCTTGTCCGAAGTCTTTCAACTGTCGTACGCCAATATTGGAAGTCATGATAATCAAGGTGTTCTTAAAGTCTACCTTGCGCCCTAGACCATCGGTCAACTGACCATCATCCAATACTTGTAGTAAGATATTGTACACATCGGGATGGGCTTTCTCAATCTCGTCAAGAAGCACTACCGAGTAAGGCTTACGGCGTACCTTTTCGGTAAGCTGCCCACCTTCTTCGTAACCTACGTATCCCGGAGGCGCTCCAATCAAACGGCTGACGGAGAATTTCTCCATGTATTCACTCATGTCGATGCGGATTAGTGCATCCTCCGAGTCAAACATATACCGGGCTAAGGCTTTGGCTAACTCTGTTTTACCAACCCCCGTCGGCCCGAGGAAGATAAAGGAACCAATTGGCTTAGAGGGGTCTTTCAAGCCAACGCGACCCCGTTGGATCGCTTTGGTGATCTTGATGATGGCCTCGTCTTGTCCAATGATAGCTCCTTGCAAATCCTTGAGCATGCCGACCAATTTCTTGCTCTCGCTTTGCGCCACCCGATTTACCGGAATACCGGTCATCATAGATACTACTTCCGCAATATCTTCTTCATTGACGGGGTAGCGTTTGGTCTTTGCTTCTTCTTCCCACTGTTCCTTGGCAAAAGCTAACTCTCGGTCCCGTTTGGACTCCTCGTCCCGTAGATCAGCGGCTTTTTCGTATTGCTGATTCTTAACGGCTTGATTCTTAGATTCTTTAATCTCTTCGATCTTAGCTTCTAACTCCTCAATATATTTTGGAACGTGGATATTCTTTAAGTGTACCCGTGCACCTACTTCATCCAATACATCGATGGCTTTATCCGGTAGGTGACGATCGGTAATGTAGCGGTCCGATAATTTCACGCAGGAAAGGATCGCTTCGTCCGAATAGGTCACATTATGGAATTCTTCGTACTTAGGCTTGATGTTTTCCAGAATATTTACCGCTTCTTCGGCCGATGGTGGCTCTACTAACACTTTCTGGAAACGACGATCTAGTGCACCATCTTTTTCGATATGCTGGCGATACTCGTCTAGCGTAGAAGCACCAATACACTGCAACTCCCCGCGTGCTAATGCGGGCTTAAAGATATTGGATGCATCTAGCGACCCAGTAGCGCCACCCGCACCTACGATAGTATGGATTTCGTCGATGAACAGGATCACGTCGCGAGATTTTTCCAACTCGTTCATGATCGCTTTCATTCGCTCCTCAAACTGACCTCGATACTTTGTACCGGCGACCAGTGCTGCTAAGTCTAGCATGACGATGCGCTTGTTGAAAAGCGTACGTGAAACTTTCTTTTGCTGAATGCGTAGAGCCAAACCTTCAACGATGGCCGTTTTACCAACTCCTGGCTCACCAATAAGGATTGGATTATTCTTCTTACGCCGAGATAAAATTTGCGAAACACGCTCAATCTCATTTTCTCGACCAATGATTGGATCAAGGCGGCCTTCTTCGGCTAACTTCGTTATATCACGGCCAAAGTTATCTAGCACCGGGGTTCGAGACTTGCTGTTTCCTTTACGTTGTTGGAAACGTCCCTGATTCTCCTCCTCTTCGTAGGCTTCATCCGGATCCGATGGAGCTTGCGAATAGGGTTCGGTATTGCTCGGTGGCATATCCTGCTCTTGACGAACGTACTCCAATTCGGCCTTGAAGATATCGTAGTCTACATCAAATTGGTTGAGAATTTTAGAAGCCAAATTATCCTTGTGTTTAAGAATCGAAAGCAATAAATGCTCGGGCGCAATCTCATCGCTCTTTTGCATCTTCGCTTCCAAAAAAGTAACTTTTAGGACTTTCTCAGCCTGCTTGTTAAGCGGAAGATTACCAACGTCTAACGTGGCGTCCCGGTTGGGGCGACGCTGAATGGAATCTTCAATGGCCTGCTTTAGCTCTTCGGTGTCAACATCTAGGGATGCTAGTACCCGCATTGCCAGGCTTTTCTTTTCTTCGATAATCCCCAACAGTAAGTGCTCGGTCCCGATGTACTCGTGGCCCATCCGGACGGCTTCGTCCCGACTGTTGGAGATAACTTTTTTAACCTTAGGAGAAAACTTTCTATTATTCATGGACATGGATCTTCAGTGAGAAGTATGAGAGCCTTTAATACGCGTTGGATCTTCTTTTTAGGAGTCACCGAACTTGCTTTAGCAATCGTTTCGGTTGTGGTTTATTGATTCGGATCCGAGTGGTAAATCAGGTCTCAAACAATTATATAACTTTTTAAAGAACATTACAACTATGATTGCCGGGTTCTTTTAATTTAGTGCCCTGTAATCGGGCATTGCGAAACCGACGTTTGATACTTTATAACGTTAACTTATGAACTTTTTCACGGGTTTTTTTGACTAGCCCTTCGTTACGTACTCGCCTTTGCAGCTATCGCTACGAGCCCTGCTCGCCTTGGTTTGAACAAAATTCTCTCAGTCAAAATATGCACTTACTTAAGTTACAAAGTATCTAATGTATTTAAACTGTTTGGGAGTTGGGTGCCCATTCCAATGTTTAATGATGGTATAACAACGCCCGGTGCTTTATGGTTACTTTATTCTTAGAAAAAACTGTGCCAGCTACGAATTACAACCAAATTGTCAGTATAAAGGTGCTACCGCCTGCCAAGTTTTACGTAAATGTTATAGAATTTAACAATTCTTTGATCGAGAGCTATCCTCATTGGCAGGGAATAGATCGTTTTTTGAACTTGTTTGTAGGCCCTGCATTAGACCATAAGATCTCTTTGAAGAAGATACCTCCCTGGCCCAAAGACTCGGGAGCGGCAATATCTTATTTGACTGACCAGGCCTAGCCGATTGGTCGAAAATGTACACAACTACTGTGTATTTGGTCTCTCAGAAACCTTCATTTACAACTGGTTCCAACAAAAAATGGATACGGGTCGTTTGAAAATTTGACCTTTAGCAAGGCCCTATTTGCTATTGTTTCAATGAATAACCGATACATTTTAGCGAAATTGCATTGTGTTTTTAGGATGGTAACCTTACTTTTGCGCGGATAGAAAGATATCAGAATAAGACATTACAGAAACCTAGCCATATTATGGAGTTTTCCATCAAACAAGAAGAACGATACTGTGTATTTAAGCTACACAATGCAAATCTCAACTCACTAATCGCCCCTGGTTTAAAGTCTAAATTGGTTTTTTTGGCCAGTGAAGGGGTAAAGAATTGCATCCTTGATTTAACCGGTGTCGGTTTTGTCGATTCGTCTGGTCTAAGTGCCATTTTGACAGGTCACCGCTTATTTGATAGTGAAACCGGTAATTTCATTCTCACGGGTGCTACCCAACCTGCAGTGGATAAGCTTCTAGAAATTTCTCGCTTAAAGCCCGTTTTAACCTTGATTCCAACCGTTGAAGAAGCCGTCGATTACGTGGTTATGGAAGAAATCGAGCGGAGTTTAAATGCAGAAGTTGAAGGTGAAGAAGCCGCCGGAGATACACCGACTGAATAAGGGATAAACCAAGATGCTTTTTCAAGTAACGGTACTAGGGGTTAGTGCTGCGCAGCCCGCTTTTGGGCGGCATCCCTCTGGCCAGATCGTGCAAGTGCAAGATCAAACCTTTCTCATCGATTGCGGAGAAGGCACCCAAGTGCGCTTGGCTAGGTTTGGGATACGCTGGGCTAAAATCGATCACATATTCATTTCTCATCTACACGGGGACCATTACTTTGGGTTATTTGGGCT
>JBCDIO010000451.1:0-4242 GCA_038748815.1 Bacteroidota bacterium | reverse complement strand
GCTCAGAGTAGACTATCCCATTTACGATAGCCTCTTGAGAAACATCCGAGTAGGTTTCAAAACCGCTAGCTCCCACGTTAAGGTCGAGGTTACCGGAGGCGTCTATCCGGCCCCAAAAGCCTTTGGTTTCCCAGTTGATCGACGAATTTCCGGCAATCAGAACCGAATGATCCGACATCAGCTCCATCCCATTGATAAAGGACCATTGCCCCGGATTTCCCATAGCAATTAGCCCTTGGCTCCCGAAATCCGTATCTATGGTCCCATTGCTTAGGAATTGTACCACTGCCCAGTGGTTATAATCCAGGAAAGTGATCGTACCACCTAGCAGAATCTCTCCACCGGGCCGTAGAATTAAGCGATTTCCAATAGGCACCCCCAGTGGGTCAGAATAAACGGCGAAACCGGACTGACCGAACGTCCCATCCAGAAGCCCTTGGTTATTCAATTTTACTACGACCATCTGGTTGTAGCCTTCGCGGGTACCCGCCAGGAATAAACTTCCATCGCTAGCGAGTAGTATATCTTCGAGGCGATCATCGCCCGGATAGTTCAATTCTAAAAAACCGTTTGTCCCAAAGCTTGAATCGTAACTCCCATCCGCTTGGGTTTTGAGAACAAAGCCATTTCTGGCATCGCCCAACTTGGTCTGACCACAAACGAAAAGACTTCCATCATGTCCAATCACCAGTGCTTCTACTTCTTCGCTCTCAGTACTGGGATTAAACCAAACAATCCCGCTAGCCCCAAAAGCAGGGTCAAAACTGCCGTAGCTTGTCAATTTTCCAATCAATGGATCTTTCTGCCCACTAATCGAGGTGGTCGCGGCGAAGTAGATAGTCCCATTGGGGCCTAGTGCAAGCCCTTTAACATAATCGTCTTCACCATTGAAATCGTAGGTAAAAATGCCTTGATTCCCAAAGCTTAGATCCAGCTGTCCATCCTCTAATAAGCGGGCTACAAAAAGATCCAAATCACTACCATTATCCGTGTAACCAGCAATGAGTAATTTACCATCTTCTTGCAAAGTACCGCAAAGCGCCACTTCTGCTTCCGTTCCTATCGAAAACCGGCTTACGCCAGCAGTTCCGTAATTCGGGTTAATTTGGCTAAGGCTCTGTTGTGCTCCCAATAGGAGCAACAACAGTAGCCAATTTGGCAATAGCGATTTCATAATAAACGGTTTTTAGAATGAATGGAATTAGTCTTCACAAATATTGAGGGCATTCGAATTAGTCGCTGTGAAGGTGATCGTCTCGTGATCCATCAAAACCACATCACAACCTTCGGCATTTGAGGAAACGACGGAGTTAAGCGTCAAACGATTTCCACCCCAAACTTGAATGTTTCCTTTTAAATCACTCCACGTAAGCGATTCTTTTCCACCGTCAGAGACCACTAAGTGTGTAAAGACATTCTTAACTGAGTTACTGTTTACCTCAATCCCACTCCAGTAAGCCGGGAAGGATTCTTTACCCCGAATCACCACCGGACGATCCGATGTTCCGTTAATAGTTAGATTATATTCTTCATCAATGGTGGATACTATTGCCAGTAGGGTACCTTCGATCATTTCGATCTCAACGCCGGCTTCCAGGCTTAGATCTCCCCAGACCTGCATTTCACTCAACTGACGGAAAGGTACACCTGGATCCACCCACACATGCTCCCCGTATAGACGATTTCCACGAGCTTCGTAAGCAATCACATTTTCTCCGTTATCTTTAAAGGAACAACTCGCCAAGTCCATTTTCGAAAGCTCTCCGGTTTCGATGATTATAGGATAGCGTCCACTATTAGAAATGATGTTATTACTAAAAGAAAGGATTTCGGCACCTTCTTCGTAGATCAACATCCCGTCCACTTTACTATTCGTAATCGAGGTATTGTTCATAGAAAGCGTTCCTACCACCCCAACCGCTACAGGATCATCAAAAAGGGCATAATTTACCGTCGTCCCAGCATCAGAAATATTTACGTATTCCAGGCGATTATTTACATCCGAGGTAATGAAAACAATACCTCTCCAACTAGCTACTCCGGGGGTGGCACCCCGCATGGTGATGGGCTGAGCGGCCGTACCGACCGCAGATAGCGAACCATCGATTGCCACATCAAATCCCCCATCATCTTCAAAGACGATGGTTACGCCAGGTTCAATGACCATGGCACCACCAAAAATTTCCACAAAGCATTCTACGATGTAGTCCACTCCATCGGGGTTGTGGTCGGTTAAGGTGATCGCATCGTCGTAGCGGCAGTCTAATACAATGGCCTCACCGGGTAAAGTGATTATTTCATCATCCTCTGGTGTACAAGCCGTAAAAACAAAAGGGATGGTGCAGATTGTTAACAAGATGAATTTCCAAGTTTGCATGAGTGCTATTTTTTGTGGGTAATTAATTGCATTCGTCACCCCTTATTGTCCGTTTTGGGCAGCAGGTAAACAGCCAAACCCACTTTTTTTTAGTTTTTTCTTATTTTCAGCACTAACTACCTGATTTACAGAAAGAAAAAAATTTCTTCTGCGAACGTGTTTACCTTTTTACCACCAGAAGTATAAAGACGTAGAACCGCTATATGAGCGATCAACAACAAGTAGAAGCATTACGACAAGGAGACCAGGGAGTACTCCGAAAATTATACCAGGCTCACCGTTCCCCCTTTTTAAGCTGGGCCCGGCTGCGGTACTCCATCCAGGAAGAGGACCTTCTGGACATCTTTCAGGAAAGTATCATCGTCTTTTACCAAAATGTACAGGAGGGGAAGATACAGACCTTGAACTGCTCGATTAAGACTTATTTATTCTCCGTAGGGAAAAACTTAATCTTTAAGCAATACAAGATCCAGCAGCAAACGATCCTAAAAGAAGAAATTGATGAGCAACTAATTGATCAGATTGACACTCAAGTCTACGATGAGATAGAACTGAATCACCAGCAGAAAATCCTGAAAAGTGCTTTTAGCCAACTCGGAGATACCTGCCGGGAACTATTGACTCTATTTTATTACCGGGAATTTGCCATGGAGTCCATTGCTACCCGCTTAGGCTATAAGAATACCGATACGGTAAAAAGCCAGAAAAGACGCTGCATGCAGCAACTAGAGACCTTGTTGGATACCATACAAAAACCAAACTAACACCAGCCTTATGTCAAATCGCAATAATGATCCCGTGTCCAACGAAGATTTAAAGAAGGTCATCCGCGCTCAATTACACGACGACCTAAAGCAACAAATGCTAGAATGGGAAGCCACCGAGACTACCGTACGTACCCTTCCCAGGTATCCACGCTATTTGTGGGCCGCTAGCATCGCCATGCTCGTCTGCCTAGGGGCTTTCTGGTACCTTTTCTTACAACAAGAAAATATGGCTGACCCCATTCTGGCCTATTTGGACGCCCCCGAATTAATAATTGATGCAACCCAACGTGGCGATACCGACGAACAACGCTTAGCCTTTTGGAGTGCTTACCAAGAAAAAGCGTACGCGGATCAGATTGCGGCCTACACCCTTCTCCCCGACAGCCTCCAAGACCGGGAAGAATACCGCTTCTACCTAGCAATGGCGCAATTTCAGGAAGAACGATGGAAACAGGCTAGTACCATTCTGCAAGAAGTCATTGACGGTGGCGTTCTCTTTTCCAAAGAAGCCGCTTGGTTTCAAGCACTGGCTGATTATCAGGAACTAGGGGCCGAAGCCGCTCAAGCTAAACTGGCCAAAATTGCGGATTCCTCGGGGCACCCTTACCAGCAGTCCGCTAAGGAGCTACTCGACGAGCTAAAATAAGTCTCCAGAAAAGTAAACCAGCCGCCATAGCGATCAGCCACAGATAATGCATCCCCTTCGATCCAGGCAAAGGAATAGCCTCTTTTTCCCCCACCAATTGCAAGCCGGCCCAGTTGAAAGGGTGCGCTTGCAGAGGATGTGGTACTTCTTGTAGGTAACGGACTTTCGCCGATTGCAGGGCCTTATCTAAATCTTCTTGATCAACCAAAGATTCGTAAAAAGACGGCACCAATTGGGCCGTTGGCCCATCTGGTAATTGCCAAAGACTCATCACTACACTTGGTACTCCGGCAAAATGCAGTGCCCGGGCCAAACTCTGCACACCGCGCCCCCGCTCAAAGGCCCCACTCCCGGAATTGCAGGCACTTAAAAAAGCCAGATCAGCCCGCAGGCTCATTTCGTAAAGTTCACTCGCATTCAGTAAGCCATTTTCTCCTTCTTCGGTATTGGTG
>JBCDIO010000450.1:0-4255 GCA_038748815.1 Bacteroidota bacterium | reverse complement strand
TGCATCTGATCTTCCATTAATGTTGATACTTTAGGACCGTGCCTCTAAACAAAGGTGGACTAAACCCCACGGTTACGCTTCAACAAATGACTTACAGTCAATCAATTGTAAAGGCGTAATTCGTAGCCACCCATTTGAATGATTTCTTCCAAAAGTTTCAACAAAAATTGAAAATTATCATTTAAGAAGCATATTCCAATCAAGACACTTTTAACGTAGGCAGTAGCCCTAACTCTAAATACTTTGTGACCTAAGTAAATGAATATTTTGACCGAGAAGATTTTTGTGCAGATCAAGGCGCGGCGGAGCATCGTAGCCATAGCTACAAAGGCGAGTACGTAACGATGAGCTGAGCAAAAAGAATCCGTCAAAATGTTTAGAAATTCAGGTTACAAAGTACTAAATACGATGCTTAAGAGTAGGGTTTTCCATTGCTACCTAAAACACCATCACTAATTTTCCACCAAGCGATTTGGCTCACTGCATTGGGCTAGTACTTGGGTGTTGTTAGTAATACTCGATAATCATGAAAATTGGCGTATTAAAAGAAACGAACGATCGGCGGGTCAGTTTGACTCCTGCTTCCATTCCAAAGCTGAGTACTCAGGGCTTCGAGATTTTTGTGGAGCAAGACGCCGGATCCGATGCAGGCTTTGCAGATGCCCGATACGAAGAAGCTGGAGCAAAAGTGATGGATCGCACCAGCCTGTTCAACCAAGCTAGTATTATAAGCTCTATCCATCCGCTTTCTAGTGCCGAATTGGCCAAGCTCCAAGCAGGTACTAACTTAATTGCCTTATTTGAACCGTTCAACGATCCGGAGATATCCGAATCTTTGAAAAAGCAAGAACTTATCGGTTACAGCATGGATATGATTCCGCGAACAACGCTGGCTCAGTCCATGGATGTGCTGTCTTCCATGGCTTCCATCGCGGGTTATCAAGCAGTATTATTGGGGGCCTTCCAACTACCCAGATATTTACCCATGATGATCACCGCGGCCGGTAGTATTCGCCCGGCGACGGTGCTCGTGCTAGGAGCTGGAGTAGCCGGCTTGCAAGCTATTGCTACCGCCAAACGGCTTGGCGCTTCCGTGGAAGCCTTTGACGTTCGACAAGCCGCCAAAGAAGAAGTACAAAGCCTAGGTGCAAAATTCATCGAAGTTGAAGGAGCGAAAGACGACTCCGACGCTGGTGGATACGCCGTAGAACAAAGTGAGGATTTCTTAAAACGCCAACGGGCCAAGGTGCAGGAAAGAGCCGCAAAAGCGGATATTATTATTACCACTGCACTGGTCCGTGGGCGTAAATCCCCCATCCTCTTACCTGCAAGTACCGTAGAGCAAATGAAACCAGGGTCGGTAGTTGTTGACCTGGCCGCAAGCGGTGGAGGCAATTGTGAACTTACCCAGAACGGGAAAACGATCCAGGCACACGGAGTGACCATCATCGGCAATTCTAATTTAGCTACCGAAATGCCTGAAGTTGCCAGCACCCTTTTCAGTAACAACCTGGTCAATTATCTGAAGCTTTTCGTACAGGAGGGACAATGGGCTCCTGACCCAGAAAACGAAATCATCAAAGCTTCCAGAATCGCTTAAAGCCCAACATCATGGATTTAATCATTGAATTCTTTCAGAATAACCTTCTCCTCATCTACCTGCTCTTGTTTACCATTATTCTAGGATTTGAGGTCATTTCTAAAGTTCCAACCGTTCTGCACACGCCGCTTATGTCAGGAGCGAATGCGATCAGTGGTGTAGTTATCATTGGTGCTATTATCCTGGTTCGTCAGGCGGCGGCAGAAGATTACTTTTCGCTTGGGATCGGCTGTTTGGGGATCATCCTGGGGATGATCAACGTGGTTGGAGGATTTGCAGTAACCGACCGCATGTTAGAAATGTTCAAAAAACGCAAATAATGCTTAGTACTATACTCGATATCACTTATTTGTTGAGTGCCCTGGGCTTTGTACTAGGCATGCAACGACTCAGTTCTCCAGATACCGCCCGACGCGGTAATCTGTTGGCTACTGTAGCTATGAGCGTAGCCATTCTAGCCACCCTAATCTACCCGTTTGAAAATGCTCCCAATAACTACCTATGGATCATTCTTTCCATGATCGTGGGTGGCGCTATTGGATGGATCGCCGCCTTTCGGGTGCAAATGACCCAAATGCCGCAGATGGTTTCCATTTTCAATGGATTAGGCGGAGCCTGTGCAGTCGCATTAGCCATGGTTGAACTTGTACTCGCTGGGCAGCAGGGAGGAGCTACCTACGGACAAATGGCCATCTTACTTTCGGCTCTATTAATTGGTGGGGTTTCTTTTTCTGGCTCTCTTTTGGCTTACGCCAAGTTAGAGGGTCGTGTAAAAGATGCCAACATCACCTTCAACGGCCATAACATCTTCAACCTGGTACTGTTGGCAGCCACGCTCGGCTTAGCCGTTTGGTTGGGCATGCAAGCGGATACCGTACCCACAGGCCTTGCAATCGGCCTTATGGTCCTTTCGTTGGTATATGGATTCTCCTTTGTGGCCCCCATTGGGGGAGCAGATATGCCGGTAGTTATCTCTCTTTTGAATTCATTCACCGGACTTTCGGCCGCTGCTGCTGGTTTGATCTACGGCAATCAGATCATGCTTATCGGAGGGATTTTTGTCGGAGCATCCGGAACCATTCTGACCGTACTCATGTGCCAAGCGATGAATCGCTCCCTACTTAATGTACTAATTGGGAGCTTCTCCTCGGCGGGCGGTTCCACTCAGAAAGGGCAAGGTGATCAAGTGGTCAAAGAAATCACCTACACCGATATGGCCATCCAAATGTACTACGCCAAGCGAGTCGTCTTTGTACCTGGGTACGGTTTGGCGGTAGCTCAAGCCCAAAAGATGTGCAAAGAATTGGACGATCTGCTGAGTGAAAATAACGTAGAGGTCTTTTACGGTATTCACCCAGTAGCGGGCCGTATGCCTGGGCATATGAATGTACTGCTCGCCGAAGCCGATGTGCCCTATCCAAAGCTACTAGACTTGGAAGAGGCGAATGACAAACTAGGAGATACCGATCTAGCGGTAATCATTGGAGCAAACGACGTGGTGAACCCTTCTGCCGAAGATGATCCAGGTAGCTCCATTTACGGGATGCCTGTATTACAAGTTTGGGAAGCCAAAAATGTAGTCGTCTTAAAGCGGAGTATGCGTCCCGGTTACGCCGGTATACAAAATCCACTATTCTTCCACACCAAAACCAAAATGCTTTTCGGCGATGCTAAAGCAAGCTTGCAAGAACTCGTCACGGCGGTAAAATCCTTGTAATGTTTGAAAAACTCCTATCCTACGATGTAGCACATCTGATCCTGGGGGAATATATGTCCTACTACCACCAGTTTAAACGGATCACTAAGCGTGCCAAAATTCGGTTTGAGCATCGGGACTGGCCTGGCATCCAGGAGGACGCCCTAGAACGAATCGCCTTGTACCGGCAGGAGGTAGGAGAAACAACCATGAAAGTGCGGGAAAAGATTGGGGATGATATCAACAACCCAGATGTGTGGCGGGAAATCAAACGGATGTACTTCGAAGACATCATGAATTTCAATACGCGCAACATTGCAGAAACTTTTTACAATTCTATCTTTCGACACTCCTTTCAGAATGAGGTTGTTGACGAAGAACTTATGTTTGTACACGCTACGGGAACGTATCGTGAGTTTAGATCAACCCAACCGATCTTCCATACCTTTTACTGGACGCCCGATATCGCAATGACGATGCGGCAGTTACTCTCTTTGTACCACTTTGACGTTCCCTATCAGAACTTGGATCGAGACGTTAGCTACCTCACCGATACGCTTTTAGCGAATTATACCAAAGAGGTACTTACTCAAAGCTCGCGCTTAGAAGTACTGCGATCTATTTTCTTCCGTAATAAAGGAGCCTACATCGTCGGACGGCTTTTCATTCACGAAAAGCCCATTCCTTTTGTACTCCCCTTACTCCACGCAGCATCGGGCATTTACGTAGACTCCTTGCTACTGGAGTATAACGACGTTAGTTCGATATTCTCCTACAACCGTTCTTACTTTTTAGTCGACGTGGATATCGTCAGCGAAACGGTTGACTTTTTGCGGTCTATTTTACCTACTAAAAGTCTAGGGGAGTTATACAATTCTATTGGCTTTGAAAAACACGGAAAGACCGTTTTCTACCGAGACTTTCTGCGGCATCTCGCTGCTTCCAACGAGCATTTTGTG
>JBCDIO010000449.1:0-4261 GCA_038748815.1 Bacteroidota bacterium | reverse complement strand
CTCGACATGTCTTGAAATACGACGATTTCTTACAATTCCCAGTTAACTTCGTGGGCTCCATTGCCTTCCATTTTCAGGATCTCTTGGCTGAATCTGTAAAAGCCCTAAACCTGCAGATGGGGAATGTAATCCGCAAACCCATTCAACAATTAGTCTCCTATCATCAGCATTTTTTAACCTAAGTTTCTAGCTGAATGGCGAAAAAGAAAGATACCACAAATGCCGCTGAGCAGGCTCAGCTTGCGCCTAGTAAAGAAGTTAAACGTATTGCCGTTTTTACCTCGGGAGGAGATGCCCCTGGAATGAATGCCGCCATTCGAGCGGTGGTGCGAACAGCCTCCTTTCATGACCTACACGTATTTGGTATCTACCGAGGCTACCAAGGAATGATCGAGGGGGACATCAAACGCCTAGAAAAACGAGATGTTGGTAATATTATCCATCGTGGTGGGACCATTCTTAAGACCGCCCGCAGCATGGATTTTATGACCAAAGAAGGACGGGAACACGCCTACGAAACCTTGCTCGCCCACGATATTGATGCTTGTGTAGCTATCGGCGGCAACGGCACCTTTACCGGTGCCTCCGTATTCTCGAAAGAATACGATATACCCATGATTGGTATCCCTGGCACCATCGATAACGATCTCTACGGGACGGACCTCACCATCGGCTACGACACAGCGGTCAACACAGCCGTAGATGCCGTGGACCGCATTCGGGATACCGCCGATTCTCATAACCGCCTTTTCTTTGTCGAAGTAATGGGCCGTAATGCTGGATTTATTGCCCTCAGTACGGCCATTGGATCCGGAGCTGGTTCGGTACTCATCCCAGAAACGGACACCAATCTAACGGATTTAGTAGACCGTCTACGAAAAAGTGCCAAACGCAAAAAACTCTTCAGTTTGGTAATTGTCGCGGAAGGGAATAAAAATGGAAATGCATCCACGATTGCAGAGAAGGTAAAAGCACAATTAAAGGATTCTTTTGATATCAAAGTAACCATCATCGGACACCTCCAAAGGGGTGGTTCTCCAAGTAGTACAGATCGGGTTTTAGCTAGCCGATTGGGGTACGCAGCCGTCGAAGGTTTACTCAAAGGGCAAAGCAATGTAATGACCGGCTTGCACAACAATGAAATTGCCTACATTCCTTTTGACGATGCGATCAAAAAGTCTAAAGCCGTTCAGGAAGATCTAGTCAGAATGGCTGAGATACTGGCTATTTAGTCACTTTCTCTTTCGTTTGACGAGCCATCAATCGCTGTTTTCTTGCTACCAAATCTTCTTCTTTTCGTAAAGGTTCTTGAGACCACCAAACCAATAGCACAAGTGGAATCAAAAAATGAGGCGTTCGGTACAAAAACTCGTGGAAATATTGCAGTAAACTTTCTTGCCACATGGAAGGATAAAAGTTGGCCCAAATCCTCGCCACGGCCGTCGCTAGGCCCCACGTAAAGCAGTAGGCCAAACCGGTAACCCGGAATAATCCCGGAAGCCATATCATCACGGCAGCCACGAAGTCTAAAATCCCGGCAATGATCAAAAACTGATTAGCCATTTCGTCAGAAAGACCCAAAATTTCGATCACCATAGCGGTGAAATGTCCTGGCCTAGGGTAATACCCAATTGCGTAGAGACCATGCGCAATAAACGTCACGGATATCGCAAATTGAATCTGTCGACGAAAACGATCCGAGATCGTGCCAATACGGGTATAGATCACCAGAAAAATCGGTGATCCTATCTGCAAAGCGTACTCAAATAGCTCTGCCACGGAGTAAAATTTACTCTTAAAATAAAGCAAAGCCAGTAGAAAAAGACTGAAACTTGCTAAGGGTAGTGGAAAGCGGGCCCAACGTGGGAGGCGACGTATAAACAGTGCCAAAACCCCGGCAAAGAAGTAAAAGCTCCCCAATCCAATGCTTAGTTTCCAAAAAAAAGCGTCCATCTCTGGAGAAGTGGCATAAGCACTCCAATCCCAATTCAATTGATTCTCCACGAAGCCCCGGAGAAGGGCCTCATCCCAGAAAAAGGAACGAAAAGGGACATCCCAAAACCAATGTTGCCAAGCCCTACCCCACAATACCGATACTGTAGCAAATTGTAAAAGGAAAAGGATAGCATCGAGGGGACGAGAATTTCGAGTCATTTTTTACTTATTATTAGGAGCCCGGTGGAGGCTCTGCTTTCCGAAGCAATTTTATGCAGCTCGGTGAATTTACAAGAACCCCGCTCCTTCACAAAAGAATTGGGAAGACAATCCCAGCAAGAATTTTAGGATAAAAAACGGACCTTATGGCCTTTTTATGCTTTTACGTCACCCATCCAAACGCCGAAACGGCCCAAAAAATTAGCCGGAATCTCATTGATCGTAAATTAGTCGCTTGTGCTAATCAATTTTCGATGGAAAGTGCCTACTGGTGGCAGGGTGCCGTGGCCCGTGAAGGAGAGATTGTGACGATGCTAAAAACCGTACCCGAAAATAAAAAAGCCGTAGAGGTAGCCATTGTCGAGTTACATCCCTACGAGGTTCCTTGCATTATGTCTTGGGAGGTAGAGGCCAATACGCCGTACGAAAACTGGATCCGGGACGTTACGGTAGTCCAAGATCCAGTTTAATACCGTAAATAACTACTTATTCCTTTGCATCCGGGCGACCCGAAACGTGTTGATTCATCAAGTAAGCCTTGAGAAAGTCATCTAAATCCCCGGCTAAGACTGCGTCCGTTTGGCTCGTTTGGTGATTGGTACGGTGGTCCTTCACTCGACGGTCATCCAAGACATAAGATCGAATTTGGGATCCCCACTCATTCTTCATCTTTTGGGCTTCCAACGCATCTTTTTCCTCAAGCTTACGCTCCAGTTCAAGTTGGTACAGCCGAGATTTCAGCATTTGCAAGGCTTTTTCCCGGTTTAGGTGTTGGGAACGCTCCTGTTGACATTCTACCACCACCCCGGAAGGGAGATGCCGAACCCGTACGGCAGATTCTGTTTTATTTACGTGCTGCCCACCCGCGCCCGAGGCTCGAAAGGTATCCCATTCCAGATCGGCGGGATTTACGTCAACTTCAATCCGTTCGTCAATGCGGGGATGAACAAAGACGGAGGCGAAAGAGGTCATGCGTTTACCCTGAGCGTTGTAGGGACTAATCCGCACCAGTCGGTGCACCCCATTTTCTCCTTTCAGTAGGCCAAAGGCAAAATCTCCAAGAATTTCTAGGGAGGCTGATTTTATACCCGCCACATCGCCATCCGTGCGGTTGAGTTCAGCGACTTTAAAGCCTTTTTTCTCTCCCCACATGACGTACATGCGATAGATCATTTCGGCCCAGTCGCAGGCCTCCGTTCCACCGGCACCTGCGTTGATCTCCAAAATTACCCCAAGTTCATCTTCTTCCTTATTGAGGGTAGACCGAAACTCCAGATCTTCTACTGCCGCCAGTGCTTCCTGGTATTTCTCTTCTACTTCGGCTTCGGTGGCTTCTCCTTCTTTCTGAAATTCTGATAGAATCTCCGTTTCTTCTACAATGGTAGCTACTGCTTCGAAACCAGACACCCAGTTTTTATGACTTTTCAGGGTTTTCATGACGATTTCAGCCTGCTTGGAGTCATTCCAGAAATTGGGATCTAGGGTCTTTTGCTGATTATCTTCGATTTGATGGTATCGTTCATCGACGTCAAAGATACCTCCTCAGAGCGCCAAGGCGACTCTGCAGGTCCTTCAGTTGTTCTGTGGTCATGGTACCTGTTTAAAAGTGAATAAATAGAAAAGTGGATAAACTCAGACCAGAGTTCATCCACTTTTGCGTGTATCAAATACGCTTAACGCGCTTCAATCATTTCTACGTAGAAGATCAATTCTGCATCGCCGGGAATACTTGGTGGAGACCCCGCTTTACCGTAACCTAGCTCAGAAGGAATAAACAAGTATCCCTTCGCACCTGGCTTTAACAAAGCAAATCCTTCGTCCCATCCACGAATGACCCGGCCTTGTCCCAAGGGGAAGGAGAATGGTTGTCCACGGGAAAAGCTATTATCAAACATCGAGCCATCGGTCAAGGTTCCGTAGTAATTAGCAAAAACGGTCTGCCCAGCCTGTGGGAGGTCACCAGCACCCTCTTCTACGATCATGTACTTCAATCCGGATGCAGTTGTTTGGACCTTTTCGGCTAATTCACCGGCTGCGTACTGGGCCACAACTTGGTCTACTTCTACCTTAACAGATTCCATTTTAGCTGCATTCTCCCGACGGCTAG
>JBCDIO010000448.1:0-4277 GCA_038748815.1 Bacteroidota bacterium | reverse complement strand
GTTGGCTTCAAGTTGAGGTGACGCCAATAGAGTTCGACCAATCTTTACAGATAACCAAGTATCTTTTTACCATAACTTTAGATAAAGCATCTCCATTATCATCAGTTCGTGAAAAATTTCCAAAGGTTGGAGGACCATATAAAGAATTATTTAGCTCCTTCTTACAGGATAGTTTAATCAGTAGTAATTTGCTTTTAGATAGGACTTTGAGAGAAAAAGAAAATATCCTTACTCAAAAAGAAGAAGAGGTCCTGTTATTGTACCTCAATAACGATGGTATGACAAGGTCCCGCGCAGCCCATGCTTTAGCCGTGAGGTCTGATACCATAAGGGATTACTGCCAAAGCATCAAAAAAAAGACCTCAGCCTACATAGGTTTAGAGCTGGAATCAATCAATGATTTAAAGCAGCTAGCCTTAAATCTATCGTTTTATTCCAAAGTCGCATAAATTATTCCCCTAAAGCACCCCAAATAACACTTGGGTTAGAATGATCTTACAAATCAGTAACACCGGCAACACCAAGGCAAAACCGATGGAAGGTAGCTTATTATGGGCCCGATCCATAGCGTAATCAAGCACTGCGGGTTGACTTGCTAACATGCCGGTCAGTAGACTGTAGGGGATCTTGAAGATCTTATGCCCTACAAACAAACCAATCATAGTAGTCGATACAATTAATAGGGTAGAGGCTCCAAGTAACAATGCACCCTGCTTGCTGAAAAGAGTCTGTCCGAAAGTATGTCCCGATTGGATGCCAATCCCCGCTAATAAGAAAATCAAACCAATTTGTTGTAAGGTTAAGTTGGCGCTGTAGGGCAGGGACCAAACAATCGGTCCAGTACGTCGGATATAACCCAAGACTAAGGCTACAAGAATGGGGCCACCGGCAAAACCCAACTGGAAAGTAATGCCACCCGGCAGTTGAAAGCTGATCATCCCTAATAGCAAACCCAACGCCATCCCCAAGCCGAAAGAGAATAGATTGATCTTGCTGAGCCCTTCGTAACTATTGCCAAAGAGGTCCGCAATAGCTGAGAAATCTTCCCGGCGGCAAACGATTAGTACGCGGTCGCCAAGCTCTAATACAGTGTCTCCGGTAGCAATTAAATCAACATCTCCGCGAGTGACCCGGCTGATCAGCATTGAGAATCGAGCGGGTAGATTGAGGCTGGCAATATTCTCTCCCACAATATCCGGATTGGAGACAAAGACCCGACGCACGTCGTAGACCGAGCGATCGTGGCTCAGCTCCCGATCCATAGGATGACCAATTTCGCTAATTGCTTTGGCAAGAATTTTCTCATTTCCCACCAAGACTATTTGGTCTCCTGTGTGGAGAATGGTATCCATGTTTGGAATTTCCTGGGCTCCTTCTCGTTCCATCCGTCCAAAGACAATACGACCATGGTAGCGTTGGAAAATGGATCGGAGTGGTAATCCATCCACTTCTTCCGCTTCAATCCGAATTGTTTGACGTTGCACCTTGGCACTTACCGGGAAGTCCTCTTGGAGCATGCCCTCTTCGGCTCGATAGTCAATCTTCATCCAGCGTTCCATCAGGCGGATAGAAAGAATGAGCCCTAGAATGGCTACGGGATAAGAAATCGAATAACCAATGACTGTCTGGTTTTGCATTTCTGCACGTACCTCGGGTGCTTGGGTATTAGTAATAAGATCGAGCAAGCCCGCTAAAGAGGCCGTGTTGGTCCAAGTGCCAGAAAGCATTCCTGTGGACGTAGTTTTATCAAGCCCCAGCCAGTAATGGATACCGACCGTGCATAGGCCAGAGAAAAATAGGAGTCCCAGAACGGCGGTAAAATCCTTGGCACCACGATTCTTAAAAGTCTGAAAAAACCCTGGTCCAGCACTCAAACCTGTTGTGTAGACAAAAATAGAAAGGCCCAAAAAGATGATGACTTCGGGAACGTATAGTTCGGCATCTAGGGCTCCAAAGGCCAGTCCAACGAAGAGGATAGCAGCGGCTCCGAGCTTGGTACCTCGAATGGAAATATTACCCACCCAATAGCCTAGGGCAATCACTACAAAGAGGAGTAGGAGGGGGGATTCTTTAAATGATTCGATCATAAGCGATAATTGCCGCAAAGGTATACTTTTGCCCTCTTTTGTGCCCGGATTGCCAGGTATTCTGTTTGCCAATTCCCATGGGATTAACCAATTTGCAGAAAAAATAAATCCATGGCGGAGAATAAGCAGGGCATCCCGCAGCTGGAATTCAAAAAATCCCGGACCAAGGAACTCGATTTTGAGATCAATTCTTTTGATGAGCTCGTATTACGCCGCTCCATGGGGGAGTATCGCCTTTTTCGGCCGTACCGACTAGGCTTTTACGCCATTCTCTATTTTGAGGAAGGGCCCGGTATGCATTATGTCGATTTTAAGAAATACGAGTATCAGGCGGGAAGTATGTTTTTTCTGGCCAAAAATCAAGTGCATGCCTTCGACCGGAAAGATCATTTACCCGTGCGGGTAATCACCTTTACCGAGCAATTTCTGGAACGGACACAGTTACATACATCTAGCCGGATGACCTTTCAGCTATTTCACGATCCTTTTGCTAGCCCTAAAATAGATCTTGGCTTGGAGCAAATGGCGGTGGTACGGCAGATTCTACGAGCTATTTGGACCGAATTCCACGGACCAGTAGACAACCGTACGGAAACCATTCTGCAATCATACCTGCGGATACTCTTACTCCAAGCGGGCCGTATCAAGCAAGATCAACGGCTTAACCAAACGGCCCCTACGCTATATGCCCAAGAATTTCAGGGACTTCAGCGACTCATTGAAACACATATTCTGCAGAAACACCAAGTGGCTTTCTACGCCGAAGAATTAAAAATGTCTACCAAAAAGCTCAACCGGATTACTCAATCGGTCGTGCAGCAGTCTGCCAAAACCTATCTTACCGAACAGCTTACCCTAGAAATTAAAAGACTACTAGTCCATACGGACCGCAGTGTTAAAGAAATTGCCTACGAGGCGGGATTCGAACTACCGACCAATTTTGTCAAATTCTTCAAGAAACAAACGAACATCACTCCTGCCGGCTTTCGAAAACAATACATCGGCTGATTTTTACCATAAATTATTTTTGTTTCTATCCAAGGGGGTTAATGAGCAAAATTGCAGGAATAAGGGTGTGAAAAAACGAATTTTATTCGGAATGGACCTTTTGGCTGCCTTTTTATGTGTTGAGATACCCCCTGGTTTAAAATCATTTGTTTCAAATGGCTATTCCCTTCTTCTTTGAATGCTCGTTTTTTCTTAGTGTTTAGTTAACAAATATGTCCCATTTTAACCATAATTGACCGCTTTTTGACCTATTCAAAATGAAGTCCTTTCTGCACCTTTGCCTCGGTGAATAAAGAATGAATCACCGGATTCAGAATCAACCGACGAATGGTTATGTACTATCAACTAACTAACTTTTGGGTGGTCCTGCTAGTAGGAGGGCTCTTCCAAATTTCGGCTTTCGCTGAAACTGGAGAAGCCGTGGAGGAAGGAATATTCGACTTAATGGAAGTGGCCAAACCGTTGGACCTTACCTTGACCACCGACTTAGAAATTCTTCGCAATGATCGATTTTTTGATGGATCAACCCAGGGAAGTCTGGAATTCGTAGATAAATACGGTAACCGCCAACTTTGGCCAATAAAAGTAAAGTTGCGCGGAAATTTCCGGCGGATGCACTGTGCAGATATCCCTCCATTGAAGATTAAGTTCAAAAAGGCGGACTTAGAGGAAGCAGGGTTAGCCCCTTTTAATGACTTCAAATTAGTCACTCAATGTGTGGCGAATGAACAGCAGGCACGAGACTACATTAAGCGAGAATATCTTGCATACAAGATGTATAATGAAGTGACGGAAAAGAGCTTCCGGGTTCAATTACTTCGAATCACTTTCGTAGACACCCGGACCAATATGAAGTTTCATCAGTTGGCCTTTGTGATCGAAGATACGGCCCAAATGCGCGCCCGCCTTGGAGCTAAGAAAGTCAAGGAAATTTACAACATCCCACAGGAGCGTTTTGACCAAGAAGAACTGCGTAAGGTCGCCGTTTTTCAATATGCAATTGGTAACTCCGATTGGAGCTTACAAACCAGTCGTAATCTGAAAATGATCGAGATCGAAGATAAAGTCTACGCAATTCCTTACGATTTTGATTTTTCTGGGCTGGTGAATGCTTCCTACGCTTCTGCCAATAGTTCCTGGGAAATGAAAACGGTCCGCGAACGCATATATATGGGCTTTCGC
>JBCDIO010000447.1:0-4294 GCA_038748815.1 Bacteroidota bacterium | reverse complement strand
GTAATTGAGCACTGCGGCGTTCCACTTCTGCTTTCATACATTCAAGCATATCTTGGTGAAGAACGGAAGCTGATGCTATATCTTTTTCCGCAACGGCTACTTGTAAACGCTCTAGGGTAACACTCCCATTAGCCACTGCACGCTCAATCTGTGCTTTTTGGTGGGCCATCAATTCTGCGGTGGTTCGACCTTCACCGTTTACTCCGGCCTTTGTATTCTGGGCCTGCAAAGGTAAGATAAAGGCAGAGCCCAAGAAAAGGACTGTAAGGATGAATAGTTTTTGCATGGTATGAGAACTTTTTTAGAGAAATTTGTTTTTTCAATTACACAAAGGTTAATTTTCCATCTTACATTTAAAAACGTACTTTCAAATACTTGCCTATTTCGTTGATTGGCGACTTTGAGGGGGCCTAGGGAAAGAGTCCATGTTCACCGAAAAACATTATTTAGATTCAATCAGTCGGCGCCAATTGGATGCCCATCTGGCCAAGGGTTGGTACAGAATGGGGCAAGCTATCTTTACCTGTAGCTTTTTGATCTTCAATAACCAATTATACTCGGCTATTTGGATTCGACTCCCCCTCGCTACCTACCAATTTCGCAAATCAGTACGCAAAATATATCGCCGCAACGCCAGTCAGTTTCGAGTAGAAATGGGCTTAGCCGAACTCAACCTAGAAAAAGAAGCACTATACCAACGCTATCGCCGTAATTTTCCCGGACGCTTAGCTCCTACCTTACGGACTAGTCTCCTGGACGATACCGATTATAATATCTATGAAACCTATGAGTTTCGCATCTACGACGGAGATCAGCTCATCGCCTTCAGTTTTTTCGATCGCGGCGATGAATCGATTGCTTCAATCATGGGCGTTTACGATCCCGAATACGATAAAAATAGCTTGGGCTTTTTTACCATGCTACTCGAAATCGAATACGGTCAGGAACATCAACTAAAGTACTACTACCCTGGCTACATTGTTCCTGGCTACCCTCGATTTGATTACAAACTACGAATCGGCAAAGAAACCGAAGTAGAGGCCTTTTCAGAAAAAGACCAGGAATGGATCACATACGCTGCCCAGCAGGAAGATCCACTACCGAATGTGGTAATGACCGAATACTTACGGTCTATTCAAGAAGAATTAAAACAACAGAAGATTCAAACCCAGCTCTTGCTTTATCCACCCTACGAAGCAAACCTGCTGGGCTATTGGATTTTGGACTACCTGGAGTACCCACTCATTCTGCAATGCCATCCAGAGACCCGGCACCCAATCCGGTTAATCCTGGTATATGACTTCAGTTTACACCTATATCGATTGTTCTACTGTACTACTTACGATGATCTCTCCGATTTCTTCATGAATGAACTACCCGCAGAAACGGAGAATATCCAGCTACAACTCGAATTATTGATCAAAGAAGAGTTGGTAGCCGAAACAGCATCTAAGGAGCAGATTATTGAAATCATCGCAGAGCAACAAAGAGGGCTCGGCTCGGCCTTACCGTTCTAGCATTATTCATGTCTTTCTATACGAATGCGAATCGACTTGGAGGCGGGTGTTTTACTCTTTCTGGCCTGTAGGTGTAAAGGCACTAAAACGTTGGCTTCTGGGAAGTAGGTACCTACACACTGAGTCGGTATCGGATATGAGACGATGATAAATCGTTTTGCTTCGCGACGTACCCCCGCGTATTCGCTGACCAGATCAACGGTCTGGCCGGCCTTCCAACCGCCTTCCTTTATATCTTGCTCATTCATCAAGACCACTCGACGTTCATTGTAGATACCCCGGTAACGATCATCTAAACCATAAATCGTGGTATTGTACTGGTCGTGTGATCGCAAGGTCATCATTAGATACTCTCCATCGGGAATGGTAATCTCCGATAGACGATTGACGGTAAATTTAGCCTTACCGGATGGCGTATTAAATTGACGAATCCGAGCCCCGTTGGGTAAATAAAACCCACCCGGTTCGCGTAACCGCTCGTTATAATTTTCAAAACCGGGAATAACCTTTTCAATCAAATCACGAATCCGATCATAGTCACTAATCAAAGCATCCCAATCAACGTTGGACCGAACGCTAAGCGTAGACTTGGCCAGGCCAGCAATAATCGCCGGTTCACTTTTGAGCATAAACGAGGATGGTGGAAGAACACCCCGGGAAGATTGTACGACTCCCATCGAGTTTTCACAGCTGACCATTTGCTCACCCTCGGCTTGAATATCAACTTCGGTTCTTCCCAGACAAGGCAAAATAAGAGCGACCTTACCGTGAATCAAATGAGATCGATTCAGTTTAGTAGAAACATGGACGGTCATTTGACAACGTCGCAGGGCTTCCGCTGTCAGTTCTGTATCTGGGGTTGCGGAGATGAAATTTCCCCCCATAGCAAAGAAGAACTTAGCGCTCCCATTGTGCATCGCTTCAATGGCATCAACAACCGCAAATCCGTGGCTTCGAGGAGGTTCAAATCCAAAAACCTCTTTCAATTTATCGAGGAAAGCGTCTTTGGGTGCTTCCCAGATTCCCATCGTTCGATCGCCCTGAACATTGCTGTGTCCTCGTACAGGGCAAGTTCCAGCTCCGGGGATTCCGATCGCTCCTTTCAGGAGCAAGAGATTAACAATCTCTCGAACATTATCGACTCCATTTTCGTGCTGAGTGATTCCCATGGCCCAGCATATGATAATTTTATTGGTATTGCGCAGCATAGCAGCGGCTTCTCGCACATCTGCCTCCGAAAGGCCCGTCTTAGCAATAAGCTCATCTAGCGAATAGCGATCTAAATCAGCCACTAAGTTTTCGTAGCCATTGGTTAACTCCTCTATAAAAGCCTGATCGATCACGGAACCGGGGCTCTCTTTTTCAAAGTCAAGCAATAATTTCATGATGGCCTTCAATAAGGCTACATCTTCATTTACCCGAACGGGTAAGAACAGATCTGTCAATTTCGTTCCTCCACTAACCATTTTTAAGGGGCGCTGTGGATTGGTAAACCGCAGTAGTCCTGCTTCTGGTAGTGGATTAACGGTGATGATTTTCCCCCCATTCTCTTTACACTTTTCCAATGCTGAAAGCATCCGCGGATGATTGGTACCTGGATTTTGCCCGATAACCATAATCACATCCGCCTCGTACAAATCCGTAAGGGTTACTGAGCCTTTCCCAATACCTACGGTTTCGGCTAGCCCGGTGCCACTTGATTCATGGCACATATTGGAGCAATCGGGGAGATTATTGGTTCCATATTCTCGAACGAATAATTGATACAGAAAGGCAGCTTCGTTGGAGGTGCGTCCCGATGTGTAAAAAACAGCTTCATCTGGAGACTCCAGCCCTTGCAATTCTTGTCCCATTAGATCAAAGGCCTCCTGCCAAGTAATCGGTTGGTAATGCGTTTCCCCTTCCCAAAGAACCATGGGTTCGGCGAGTCTCCCTTTTTTCCCAATTTCAAAATCCGACCAAGCGGCCATTTCTTGTACCGAATGTACCGCAAAAAAATCCCGGCCAATACGCTTATTTTGTGCTTCTTCCGCAATGGCTTTGATCCCGTTCTCACAATACTCCCCCAAACCCGAGCGCTCATCATCCGGATCTGGCCAGGCACAACCGGGACAGTCGAACCCACCTTTTTGATTCATCCGAAACATCGTTCGCACCGCTTCACTGGGACGCATATACTTAGTGGCATGCGAAATCGAAGCAAAAAGCCCTGGAAAACCAACACTATTTTGCTTAGGCTTATTGGTGCGAAGGCCGGTCAATTTTTCGGGTGGCTGCGCATCGGTCCGAGGTACCACCACAATATCGTGGCCTTTCTTTTCGATCGCTTTAGGTTCCGGTTTTTCGTTCAACATGGTTCAAAATTTGGCGGTTAGGCTAACAGTTGGTAGGTGATTCGCTGGACAATTCTGTAAAGAAATCAGATTTGTCCTCATCCGGTCGGTCTTTACAAGGAAAGTCTTTCTCCAATAGAAAATGGAAATCAGAATCGGTCGTTGGTAAGATTCGCTCAATGCTCACCTCATTACTATTGGCCCATTGAGTAATCTCCTGAGCAGGAAGGATAAAACTCAATTGTGTCCCATGTTGTAAACAACGGAGTCCATCTCCTTCATCTGTTCGCAACAAGTAAGTCAAGGCAAAGGTACCAGGGCCTTTTAATTGAACTTGGACCAGCCCCGTTTCAAGCAGCTGAACGATATCAGATTTGCGCAAACGAATGCGCACAGATTGGTCGACACATCGAACTTTCATAGTATTTTAAAGTTGGCATTAGC
>JBCDIO010000446.1:0-4295 GCA_038748815.1 Bacteroidota bacterium | reverse complement strand
GCTTCTTCGTCAACGCCAAACGCCTCATCCGTAGGGAACGGTTCGTCTGTTTATTCGGTTAAGGGGGGCAGAAACAACGAATATGGAATCAGAAACGGCTTATCAAAAAGCGAAAGCGGCGCTCTTTGGAGGGGCCCTGGAGGATGCACTAGTGTATATTGATCTAGCACTAGAACAACATCCCCAAACCGCAGTCTACCTACACACAAAAGGGCAGATTTTACGCTTTGGAGATCGCTTTACCGATAGTTTACTTTATCTGACAGAGGCTATTACCATTGACCAAAGCCAAACGGATTATTGGGTTAGCCGCGGGGAGGTCTACTGCCAGTTGGACCAATTTGAGAAGGGGTTAATGGATTTTGAGGAAGCCCTTAACCTAGCTCCGGAAAATGTGGATGCCCATTATTTTCGGGCTTGTGCACTGGAAGACCTGGGTAAGGTAGAAGAAGCTTTAGTTTCGTTCGGGCGAGCTATAGAACTTTGCCCGGATGAAGTTCTAGCCCCCTTGCACCGGGGCAACCTATTTTTCAAGGTCGGCCAGTTGGAGGAAGCTTTAGAAAGCTACGAGCACGCTCTACGCATAGATCCGCACAATGAGGATGCCCTAGCGGGGGCCGGGATGGTCCACTACCGTTGTTGGGACTATGCAGAAGCCCTGCAGTACTTCGAAAAGGTATTGCAGGTAGTACCCGAAAGCGCCTACGATTATTATCTGCATGGCAATACCCTCGTTAAATTGGAGCAATTAGAAGCCTCCCTTCCAAGTTTTGATAAAGCCTTACAGTACCGACCGGATTTCCGAGAAGCCTTGCTCAACCGGGGTGATGTGTATACCCAATTAGGGCAATTGGAGCTTGCATTACAAGATTTTGATCAACTGGTACTGCAGCATCCGGACTACGCAGATGGACACTTTAACCGAGGAGCGGTTCTGTCTCAATTAGGACGGGATCAACACGCCTATTTAGCCTATCGCCGTACCTTGGAGATTAATCCGAATGACCGGGAAGCACAGGAGCGAATGAATCGGCTGGCACCCTGATTTTTGCGTACCTTTCCATAAACGATGACCGGTTTATGGAAAATGCTACTCAGCTAACCCGCCGCTTTCGGGATGTTTTTCTCGAAGGTAAATGGATTGCCAATACGAATTACCAAGAGCTACTCGTCGATATTGATTGGCGGCAGGCTACCACTAAAATTGGTTCCCTAAATACCATAGCCTTGCTCACCTTTCACATCGACTATTATCTGGGGGGCGTATTGCAGGTCTTGCAGGGGGGCGAATTGACGATTCGGGATACCTTCAGTTTTGACTGCCCACCGATTGAATCGGAAGCCGATTGGCAACAACTGCGGCAACAACTATTCGACCATGCGGAAACCTTCGCTCAGATCATTGAAACACTTACCGAGGATCAGTTAAGAGCACCTTTCGTACGCGAAGAGTATGGTAATTTCTGGCGAAATATCGAAGGGATGATCGAACATAGCTATTACCACATGGGACAAATTACGCTGTTAAAAAAGCTGATCACTACAAACCCCTAGTGTGCTCTATTTTATTACCAAGCAAAAGTCATTTTGAAAGAACGACACATCAAAAAAGGGCAACTGTTAGTCAATAAAGGCGATGTCAGTAACAAGGTTTTCTTGGTGCAAGAAGGCCTCCTGCGAAGCTATTCCATCGATGATAAAGGGAAAGAACACATCTTTATGTTTGCTCCTAAAGGCTGGGTAATAGCCGATTATAATCATTTTGATGCCCCAAGCCAGCTATTTATTGACGCCATCGAAGATTCAGTCGTCGTGCAAGTAGACAAACAGTCGGCGATAGAGCACGATGTTCCCAAACTCATTCGCCGTATTCAGGTCCTGCAAAATCGGGTAATCATGCTGATGAGTGCAACCGCCATTGAACGGTACGAGCATTTCGTCGAAACCTATCCAGATATTGTCCAACGGGTTCCGCAAAAAATGATTGCCTCCTATTTAGGGATTACTCCAGAAGCGTTAAGCACCGTCAAGCGACAACGTTTGCGGAAGAAATGAAGATGGAATGTCTCTAGTATTTTAAATCTTAATCTACATTAATGCACCGGGCTGACAGGTAAACCATCTTTGTACCATCGTTCAATAAATCATCTCATAATGGTACAATCATCAATCAGCATTAATACTCAAACGTCCACCGTTTCTTTTTCCGTGAAGAAATTCGTTTTCCTGACCGTCAAGGGCCAATTTTCTAATCTTACTGGTTCGGTTCAGTTTCAAGAAGACGATTTGGCAAATAGCACTTTCGATGTACAGATAAGTAGTGCAACCGTTAACACCGAAAACGAAAAACGGGACGAGCATCTACGCAATGAAGACTTCTTTTTTGTGAAGCAATATCCTACGATCTCGTTTAAATCTACAACCATCACCCAAGCAGCGGTTGGATACGAAGTAGAGGGCCAATTGACGATGCTCGATAAATCGGTTCATGTGCGCATTCCCTTCCAATTCGATGGTGCTTCCTTTAAAGGAGATCTTACGATTCAACGGTCCGCTTTTGGCTTGGGTAAGAAATTTCCTGGCTTCTTTGTTGGCAATGATATCTCCGTTTCCATTAATGCACAGTTGAAGAAATAGGCTATTGTTAGCTGTAAGAAATGGATCGGATCATCCATCGGTAAAAGAATGGGCTTCATCGAACTAGATGAGCCCATTCTTTTTGGTGCTGTATCTTAGAAGAGTACCAAAACGCCCAGCCAATGATTGTGATTCCATCTAAAAATCCAGGCCATAGCGGGACGGATTTCAAGCATCGGAAATCCTTCTATAAAGCCTCCCAAGGGCAAAAGAAGAAAGTAAAAACCAATGGCCAACCTTTAAAAAGGCCCGTCGACGATTTTAGAACGACAGACTGGGCCAAACGACTATCTTTTGTATGCTTCCTCTGCTTATTAAGCCCGCTAGTATGGTTGGTTTTTAGTGTGGTTGGTCAAGGGAAATCACTTGGACTGATGGATCCGCAGGTTCCAGTCCACGAAACTCCTTCCTTGACTCCTATGCAAAAGGAAGCTGTGACGGCCTATACGGTATTGACTCAAACGGGATTTGATTATCTGGCAGGGCTCCAATTGGATGAAGCGCAAGCGGAGTTTATCCTGGCTTTGCAGCAAGATCCATTGGGCAAAAGAGCCTGATTAGGGTTGACCAAAACCTTGCTATTACAATGTCAGATCAAGCAATGGTTTTGCGCAGAAGCGGAGGCACATTATACATCTATTCTCCAAACCGGGTCATTGACCGAAGCGGAGGAGTCCATGCTGCGGTCCATTAGCCGTTGAATGCATTCACTTACTCATATATTGATGCCCCAATAAGCCGAAGTTATTGTTCTTTAAATCTTCACTTACACCGCAGAGGTCTCCTTAAACGTTTACTTGGCCCATTACGCAAGAGTATCTGTACATTTGGGGTACAAAGAACTACCAAGGGAAGAACAGGTGTCTACCTTAGTTTGGTATTTACAACTTGTTCTTCAGCAACCTCAGAAAGCCCTTTTATTTGCTGAAATGAATGCCCGAAATGATCCGCAAAGCGAAAACGCGCAACATCAATGGCGTACCCTACCAGGAAGCTTTGGGCAATAACCAACCGTGATGAGTGCTTATTCCTCCGAACCAATCAAGGTAATTTGTTCCGATGGCTACCCATTAGCGGCTACAATCTACCGCCCTTCTGAAACGAAGGCCGCCATTATGATTGCTCCAGCCACCGGGATTAAACGGGCTTTCTACCACGCCTTTGCCGAACACCTGGCGACCCACGGCTACGGTGTGATCACGTTCGATCACCGGGGTATTGGTGGTTCCCTAAGTGGGGCGGTGAGCAAATCCAAAGCGTCTCTGGTTACCTGGGGCCGGATCGATCAAACGGCCATTCTGGAACGATTGAAGAAGACGTTTCCCGGAACAACCTACCATCTGGTAGGGCATAGTGCGGGTGGTCAGTTGGTGGGGCTCATGCAGAATGCCCTCGATCTACGGTCTATCTTCAATGTGGCCTGCTCTTCGGGAAGTATTCGAAATATGGACTATCCGTTTCGATTCACCGCTAACTTTTTTATGAATTTTTATATTCCGGTTAGTAATCTGCTTTTCGGGCATACCAAATCACAGTGGGTAGGGATGGGAGAGCCACTCCCCAGTGGAGTAGCTGCCCAGTGGAGTAAGTGGTGCAATGGCTCAGGATACGTAGCCGTTGATCTAGATACAGTCATCAAAGAACATCATTATCAGGCT
>JBCDIO010000445.1:0-4297 GCA_038748815.1 Bacteroidota bacterium | reverse complement strand
CGACACCAACGCTACCCTATTCCACTTCCCACTATTAGAAGGTATTCAGAACCTGATTGACGAAGTCGATATCCTTCCTGGTGTGAACTTGAACTACGAGATGACCGAGGCGATGAAACTACGCTTGGCGTATTCTCGTACTCTTGCTCGTCCGACCTTCCGGGAATTGGCACCAATTACGACCTTCGATGCCGATAACGGGGTAAACATCGTGGGTAATCCAAATCTACAACGGACCCTGATTGATAATATCGACCTGCGCTGGGAAAACTTCTTCGCCAATGGAGAAATGATCTCGTTTAGCGCCTTCTATAAGAATTTTACCAACCCGATTGAGCGTACCTTCAACACGGAAGCTCAAAATATTGAGTTGACTTGGGACAACGTAGAAAATGCCTTCTTGTACGGGGCAGAAATTGAAGTACGTAAGAACTTTGGTTGCATCACCGAGCCTCTAAAAGCATTAAGCCTAGTTGCCAACTTCTCGTACATCATCTCTCGCACCGATATTGAAGCCGGTGAATTTGAATTGATTCAAGCGGGTGACCCAGATGCCGAGCCTTTCCGTCAGATGTTTGGGCAAGCTCCTTACGTAGCAAATGCCCTTCTATCGTACAAAGCACCAGAAAAAGGAACCCAGGCAAACTTGTCCTTCAATGTGGTGGGACCACGGATTTCTTTGGTGACCAAAGGAGCTACTCCGGAATACTTCCAGCAGCCCATTCCATTCTTGAACTTCAACATTGCTCAGCCTTTCGGTAGCGGTTGGACTGCTCGCTTATCAGCTAATAACTTGTTGAATGCCAAGTACACAGAAACAGTAACCTTCAAGGATAATGTAGATGTAGTCCGGGAATACGGACTCGGGATCAACTTCTCCCTCGGTTTAAGCTACCGGTTCAAGAAGTAATTCGAACCACTTACGAAGAAGCCCCAATCCCCTACTGCGATTGGGGCTTCTTCGTTTTTGCCCTTACTACTGAGCCAAACTTAACATTCACATAATCTGCTTAATTTTGGTGAATCTGTAAAAAGATCGTTATTGGCAGCTTGCGGCAAGCAAACCCTCTGCTGGCACACTATCAAACAAACGAAAATCATACCAATGGATATCACTCCAATTGTGATGTGGCTAGGATTTGCCCTGGCATCGTATTCGGTAGTCGGAAACGACGTTATCCAAACGCTAGGTACCTTTCTGACTTCCAATGAGAAAAGAGTCCAGTGGTGGGTTCTATGGCTTTTCGGAGCTTCTATCTTGGCCTTTGTACTCATTAATGGATGGTTGCAAGAGGACATCGCTTACGGACGTCTAGACAAGTTCACCTTTCCGGAACAGTACGCTTGGTATTACCTCCTCCCACCTATCGTTCTATTAACGATTACCCGGTTTGGGATTCCGGTGAGTACCACCTTTATGATCCTGACCCTTTTCTCGCTGAGTGATATTCCTACGGATCTGAATTCGATGATTACAAGTGTCTTTGATACCGATCAGAAATTGGGTGGGATGATTCAGAAGTCCTTGATGGGCTATTTGATTGCCTTTGGTTCGGGAATGCTCATCTATTTGGCCGTCACGCGATTTAGCGAGAAATACTTTATCAACAACCCGATTACCAGCCAAGGGCAAATTATCTGGACCGTGTTGCAATGGTTCTCCACCGGATTTTTGTGGTTCCAGTGGTTGACCCAAGACTTGGCGAATATCTACATTTACCTACGCGGCGGTCAGGAGCTCACGCCTTTCAGTTTTGCGATCTCTTTACTTATCCTACTCGGGCTTTTAGCCTATATTTTCTACAATCGAGGGGGTGCTGTACAGGATGTGGTTCGACAAAAAACCAATACGGCGGATATTCGTTCGGCGACCATTATCGACTTCATTTACGGGATCATCCTATACGTCTTCAAAGACGATTATTTCGGTCTATGGGGCGCAAAAATCCCGATGAGTACGACCTGGGTGTTCATCGGTTTGCTCGCCGGTCGGGAAATTGCGGTACGCATTAACCTGGAGCGGAAGGTCAGCCGAAACGTCCTTGGAATGGTCTTCCGGGACCTGGGAAAGATCTTCCTAGGTTTAGTGGTCAGCGTGATTCTTGTATTCATTATCAAGCTGTTGGCCGGATAGATAGCCTCGTAGCATGCTACGAGGCTATCTATCCGGGATTAATCAAGATGGATTTCTTGTTTTGGATAATCGATGGTCACCCGGAAGTACCCCAACAAAGGGAATCCGACTACTCCATCGAGCTGGAATTCTGCCAGAATAGAATTTTCCGGTAAGTCAATCAGATTGAATACGGTACAGGGTAAAGCTTGTCCATTCAGACTAAGTGCACAATTACGTTGTGGGATGCGGGTGAGTGGTTTTTGATCAAGACCCCGAATTGGCTCCCCCGAGTTAGGTAAAGCGTCAATAGTAGCAAGGGGGGACTCATTGACCAACACATTCGACCCAGCCCCGGTATCAAGGGCCAGCCGCCATCGTTCAGTACCGCGAGAAATCTCTACAATAGGTAAGTGGTCCATTAGATCAAAAGAAGTGCCAGTGGTCGTTTGATTGGGTACAGATTGCCAAAATTCAGTGTATTCCTGCACTTCGATATGTTCCTCTCGGTAATCGATAATCAAGCGCTTATCAGAAAATAAGGAATGACCAACTAGCCCTAAAAGAGGGATTTCCAACGCTTGTTCTAGTCCTTGCAGGTCCATAGAATAACCTTCCGAGACCGGGATGGACCAAGATCCAATCAGGATATCTGACCACACTTGAGGCATGACCTCCATGGTTCCTCCTAAGCCTAAACCTTCAAAATCTGCAGAGGCTTTTGAGAGCTGCTGGTTTACCATTAAGCTAGGAGCTCCGGTATCCAGTACCCAGTAACCTGATTGTTGGCCAATCTTGCCAGGAATTAATATCAATCCTCTATGCAGCTGAAAGCCAAAATCATGAGACTGCGCAATGGAGCGCAGAGGGAAAATTTCTTTTGGGTTGGTCTTTTGGGGCAAAATGGAAATTTGGGCAACTAGATTGCCGGTCATCAGTACCATCACTAAAAACACGAACTTCCTCATAATTCCTACTTTTGGGGCGAAGAATCCTCTTTTGGCCTTCCACACCCATGAAATAGATGGTTCCTCTTTTTCTTATTTCACAATGAGTTCACTCAAAGTTAACATTAAATTAACAATGAAATGGCTTTTTTCGTTCACCTCCCGAAAAAAAGTCTATCTCGTGTTGTCTAAGGGGAGAGCTGAATAAGGGTTATTTCAAATACGGAGGGACAAAAGCAAAAAAAGCCCTCATGCAAAAGGAAAATCAGCACATGACGCGCCCGATCGTACACATCGTCTACTTACTAGTCCTGCTGCTTGGATCGCAGCCTCTTAATGGCCAGCGCCCCGGTGGCGGACAACGACCTCCCCTCCCCCCCGGCAAGGGTGCCATCGCCGGAAAACTCATGGACTCTTCAACCGATGAAGCTATTGCTTATGCCAATGTTTTGGTATACCCAAGTGGCGATTCCGTTCTTCTAACCGGAGTTACCTCTCGTGAGAATGGCATGTTTATCGTTCGACCCCTGGACTTTGGTTCCTACCGAATTGTCGTTAACTATATTGGTTACGAAGACCTAATCTTGGAAGACGTCACTATAAGCGAGGAAAGTAAAATGGCTCGCTTAGGACCCGTTCGACTTTTTGCCGGCGCTAATCAGCTAACCGAAGTGGAAGTCACCGCCGAACGAGAAGCGATCGAATTTGGCCTGGACAAAAAGGTATTCAATGTAGAAAAGAACCTGGGCAATGTAGGGGGCGATGCGCTGGAGGTACTGAAAAATATCCCTTCGATAACCCTGGACACCGAAGGGAATGTAAGCCTCCGGGGGAGTCAAAACGTTCGCATTCTAGTAAATGGAAAACCCTCCGGCCTATCAGGATTAGATCGAAGAGCTATCTTAGAACAGATTCCAGCCAGCACGATCTTACGGGTAGAAGTACTCACCAACCCCTCGGCCAAATACGACCCGGAAGGCACCGCCGGAATCATCAATATCGTCACCAAAAACCAAAACAAGAAAGGATTCAATCTAACCAGTCAAGTCAATATCGGAACTCGAGATAAATACAATGCCGCAATCGGTATCAACCAACGAGTCGGAAAATTCAATGTTTTTGCCAGCTACAATTACCGGTACGATGATCGGTTTCGAGCGGGTGCGCGGACGCGGACCAACTTCTTTTTCGACGATCCGTTCATCTTAAATCAGGACTTCTTAGGGTCGCGGATTCG
>JBCDIO010000444.1:0-4300 GCA_038748815.1 Bacteroidota bacterium | reverse complement strand
GCCATTTCTCCTTGTATTAAGGGAGAAAGAGAAATATTGTTTTGGGAAAAGAAGGCTCATCTTTTATCTTCCCTCTATGAACGAGCCAACGAACCGTAAACCACGTCCGCCCTTTTCGCAAATTATCATTTACGCCATTGGTCAATTAGGTTGGTCCCTGGCTAGCTACGGTGCCATCAACTTATTGGTCTATTTTTATTTACCGCCAGAAACTCAAGAAGCGGCTTTATTTCCTACCTATATTTTTCAAGGGGCTATTCTTGGTGTAGTTACGCTTTTGGGATTGGCCAATTCGGGTGGCCGTATTTTTGATGCCATCACGGATCCGCTGATTGCTGGCTGGTCGGATCGCTGGGAATCTGATACCGGAAAACGAAAGTTCTTCATGGCTTGGGCTGCGGCCCCAATGGCCATCTGTGCCTACTTACTTTTTTATCCCATCGCGGATGGCTCCGGTTGGATGAATGAAGTGTGGCTGATCGGAATGCTCTTCCTCTTTTACTTTTTCTTTACGCTGTACGTTGTTCCTTACACGGCTTTAATGAGTGAACTGGGGCACCATCCAGAGGATCGCATGCGGATCAGTACCGCTATTTCGGTGACTTGGGCCTTAGGGTTTCTAATCGGTAGCTCGGCCTATGCCTTACAAGGAGTCTTTGAGGCAAGTATGGAGAGTACGCAAGCCTTCCAAACAGTGATAATGATCTTTTCGGTAGTGGCGTTCATTTTTATGGTCATTCCTGTCTTATTCTTGCAGGAAAAGGAGTATGCCATGCAGGAGGAACAATCGATCTCTGTACGGGAGTCATTACAGACGGTTTGGAAAAACCAGAATTTCCGGATTTTCATCTTTTCGGACATGTTATACTGGCTGGCTTTGACCTTTATTCAGTTGGGAATCAGTTATTACGTCACCTTATTATTAGGGCTAGAAAAAGATCAGGCAAGTTTGTTCTTGCTGGTTGGTTTTGTGGCTAGCTTCCTGTTGTATGCTCCTATTAATTATTGGGTTAGAAAACGGGGTAAGAAGCCGGTTATGTTGGTTGCCTACGGTGTTTTTGCCCTGTTGTTTTTGATCCTTGCTGTAGTTGATCAAATTGCCTTTTTGGGTGGGGCCTTGGTAATTGGTTTAGGCTTGTTATCCGCTTTTCCATTGGCTGCTTTTGGTATTATTCCAAATGCTTTGATCGCGGATCTGGTTTTTGAGACCAAAGCGGATAATGGGCAACAGCTTTCGGGGATGTTTTACGGAAGCCGCAACTTCATGATGAAGATCGGGATCTCTTTGGCTAACTTTCTTTTTCCTTCCTTCCTGTTGCTTGGGAAAAGTATAGACAACCCATTAGGTGTTAAAGCTAGCGCGATTGCCGCTTTTGCCTTTTGTTTACTCAGCTGGTGGATCTTCCGTCAGTACCAAGGCACGGAAACTAGCGAATCGTAGAGAAGGTTATTCTGTTACTTCAAAATCAATAGCCCGTAATTCATTTCCGGCAGGATCTTGAATAGAGACGGTCCAGGTACCAGGGAAATAGAGGGTTTTATTACAGAAGGTTCGGTAGGTTTCTGATTTGATTTCTAAGGCCTGAGTAAGCTGCAAGTCTCCAGCATTGATCCATTTGACGATCACAGAGTCAGGAACGCTCTCTGTTTCTAATTCCATCCAGCAATATACTTTTTCTTCTAAGGCAAAGACAGTCCCTACCTCTATCGGCATACGGTCTTCCACCTCTTTACAAATTTTAGCATCAAGGACTTGAATGGTTGTTGCCGGTTGGGAAGGGACTTCAGCTTCTTGAACTACGGGTTCAGCACTCGTGTTTTCTGGGGGTTCATTGCAAGAAGTGAAGGCAAGAAATACAAGGAGACCGTACAGAGGAAGGAACCGCATAGGTAGACTTTTAGGGTAAATTCAGAATCTTGCCTGAAATTAAAAAAAGTCCATGGGCTTCTTTTCTTCTAATGGAAAATTATCAAATTATTGATTTAGAAGTTCGTCGGATCCATTCCTGGGGAGAGGCGTTTAATGTTGTGGGGAATCGCTACTTTTGCAGAAAAATACCTGGCATGGAAAATAAGGCAAAAGGATTAGCGCAAACGAATTTTCAGCTACCCGGACAAACCGATTTTTACCGCGGTAAGGTACGGGACGTTTATATGCTAGCGGATCGTTTGGTGATGGTTGCTTCTGACCGGATTTCGGCCTTTGATCACATTCTGCCCAAACCCATTCCCCACAAAGGCCAGGTACTGAATCAAATAGCGGCTCATTTCCTGGAGGCTACCCGAGATATTTGTCCGAATTGGCTGGAAGCTACCCCCGATCCTAACGTAGCAGTCGGAAAAAAAGTGGAGCCTTTTCGAATTGAAATGGTGATTCGTGGATATTTGACTGGTCATAGTTGGCGCGTTTACCGAGATGGTGGTCGAGTGCTTTGCGGAGTAGCTTTGCCAGAAGGTATGAAAGAACATGATCGTTTTCCCGAACCGATTATTACGCCAGCTACCAAAGCGGAGGAGGGGCACGACGAAGATATCTCTCGGGAGGAGATCATTTCCCAAGGTATCGTTTCGGAATCTGATTACGTACAACTAGAGCAGTATACTCGCGCCTTATTCGCCCGGGGAACAGAGATGGCAAGCGAACGTGGGTTGATCTTGGTAGACACCAAATACGAATTCGGGAAGATCGGAAATGAAATCATTCTAATCGACGAAATTCATACGCCCGATAGTTCTCGTTACTTCTATCAGGAGGGATACGAAGAGCGACAAGCTCAGGGGGCTAGCCAAAAGCAACTTTCCAAGGAATTTGTGCGAGAATGGCTTATTCAGCACGGCTTTCAAGGTTTGGAAGACCAACTGATGCCCATTATGCCAGAAGAGTTCGTGGAAGAGGTCACCAAGCGCTATGTCGAGTTGTTTGAAGTGGTTACTGGGAGGGCCTTTGAAAAAACGTCGACGGAGCAGCTGGAGGCGCGGATTGAGCAGAATTTTATAGATTACCTTTCTTAAGAATCCCCTAAATCATACTCCCTTTTTGGGAAAATTAGTTGGCTTACCTTACCTCGACTAGATTTACTAGTTGCTGGGCAGTCCATTTTTTTGGGATACTCCTGTCGATACACAAAAGGAGGCCCCCAATGGGGCCTCCCAGTAAAATAAGACTACTAACACAGCAAATCTTACATATCTTATCGAAGTAGGACCAAAGATCCCATTCGTTTATATCGTCCACCCTCGATAGGGTTACCTATCCATTCCCTTCCATCTTCAAATACGGCCCAAATTTTCCAAACGTAAGTATCCTGTGGCAATGGATTTCCATTGTAAGTCCCGTCCCAACCAATCGCTGGTTGTCCTTCTTTCAATTCAGTAGACTGCCAAATAAGCTGTCCGTACGTGGAGAAAATCTGTAGTCGATATTCTCGTAAACCAATGCCTTTAGGTAAAAAGATCTGCGCATCACCGCCGCTTTGTCCCGGTGTAAATGCGTTCGGTACATACAATTGACCAAAGAGAGGGGGGATGATAATGGCCAAGGTATCGTCCGTACATCCATTTGTTGCTGTTACATCTAAGATAACTTGTCGTGCGCTACCTTCATAATATCTGTGGATCGGATTCTGCTCTTCGGAGGTTGTTCCATCTCCAAAATCCCAAAAGGAGGTAGCTGCTTCCATGGACTCATTGATGAATTGCATGGTACCACTTGGCTCTCCGCTGGGGTCTAATATCCAACTAAAATTGGCTACTGGACTCTCTAGTACCTGCACCAAATCACTCACCGTTAAGGTATCTAAGCAGACATCCTCGTAAGAAGCTACCAAAGTGAGGTCATAGATACCAGCTTCGGTATAGGTATGCTCCGGATTGACTACTTCTGACTTGGCACCATCCCCAAAACTCCAATAATAATTCGTCGCATCGTAAGAGGTAGAAACAGGTCGGACCGTCAATGGCTCACATCCTTCAATGGGCTCTAAGCCAATTTCGGCAATGGGTTGAGGGTAAAAGTCAATATCCTGAGAGACGGTATCCGTACAGCCAAATTGATTGGTCGCTACCAGAGAAGTTGTCAAGGTGCCAGGATCTTCGTACATAAATTCTGGTGACACCAAGTTCGTTTGCGTCCCCTCTCCCAAGTCCCAAACGTATCCCTGGGCACCCGAGGATTCATTGTAAAACGATACAGAAACCGGCAGCCCACATTCTGAATCTTTCTCCCAAGAGAACAAGGCTTCGGGTAGTGGGTAGGCCAGAATATTCGCAAAGGTGATGGTATCCGAACAACCATCTTGGC
>JBCDIO010000443.1:0-4302 GCA_038748815.1 Bacteroidota bacterium | reverse complement strand
GGGTATCCGTTCGAAAAGCCCGGACCGTTATGAGGAAACGGAATCGGATCTTCCCAATCCCCATTTAAGCTAACTTCCGCTAAGTAGATACTCATTTCAATGCCTGTTTGAGGCAATTGACGAGTGCCGTCGGCGAAGTTATTCTTAGTGATGGCCACATAACGACCATCGGGAGAATAAGCAATTGGTCCTTCCCCGTAATGGTTGTTAAGGTCAGAACGAAGGAAGTTCGGTTGAGTCAAATACTGATTTTCGTCTCTGGTGGAGATGAATAACTGGTTTTTAGCCGAGCCCGTCCAGGTTGCAGTCTGGTTTAGCTCGCTTTGCCGCTTCATGTCAATTCTGGAAGAAGCAAAAACCACGTAGTCCTGGTAGAATGTAGGCCCAAAATCAGCTGCGGTGGTATTGACATACTCTCCTCGAACACTGAATTGACTGGGTGCATTGAGGCGAGCGGTGGCAAAATCACAGCTTTCGGCGAATTGATTTCCATCGATCGGATAGGAGCTTGCGTACTTCAAAAACTCCGCTTTCGCCAAATCGTATTGACCAATGGATTTAAGGGTTTGACCGTACTGGAAATGTACGAACGGAGAAGCTTTTCCCGTCTTTATGGCGCGCTCGTAATACGTTTGCGCCTCTTCCATACGGTTTAGAAAAAAGTAACAGTCGGCAAGCTTAGAAAGCGCGTCTATATTGTTGGGTTGACGCTCTAGTACTCGCAGATAAGATTTGATAGCCAGGTTGTAAGCATGCAGATCATACTGTTTATCGGCTTTGCTTAAAGTAGGCTGGGCATGAACCAATTGAGTGGCAACTAAAACGAGTGCCAGAATCAAGGTCTTCTTAAGAATCCCCATAATATGCAATGGTATTGTTAGCAAATTGGGATAAAACCGGGTTATTCAACAACAAATGAAAATCAGACTGAGAACTTAACAACAAAAGGTGTTGTAAAATCATATTGTTTACAAACTTACATTAATTCGTTTAACATAGCTCGTAAACAACTGGTATTTAACGGGTTTTTTTAAGGAATTCGTACCTATACGACTTTTTTTCGATTATTTTTTTAAAGTTTCCTGCTTTTTACGCTCCCAGGCGTGTACTAACATTAAGATCCGGCTATAGCTTTTGATTCCCTCTTTGACCCCTTGTGCCTTTAGATAGGAGTCGTAAAAAGCATTTCTGAATCGGGGTAAAATATCCGGATAGCGGTCCATTTGAAGATAGATAGATTGGATATCAGCGATAACTCCTCGGGGTATCTCGGTGTAGGCCTTTTTGTACCCTTCCGGATCTAAACTACGGAAGCTGCTCGCCAAATAACGCCAATAGCCCAAACAACCAACGTAGCGGATAAATGGATCGGGATGTTCGTAACAAGTTAGGTAAGCCAAAAAATTGCAACTTCCCTCATCGGCGATGCCATAACCGTGAGCCATTTCGTGGGCAAGGACAAAGGGTAATTGTAAAGGATGTAAACCCGCATCCACGTGCCCTTCTCCCGTCCATGGGAGATAAACGCCAGAGGTGCTCAACCGAAGTAAAACCCCTCGGGGTAATAGTCTACGGGCTTTGATGGTTCCCGTGGTGGGATACTCCAAATAAGCTAGCACCCTTTCTAGATCAATTCGCAGCGTATCTGTTAAGGCCTCGGCAGAAAAAGGGAGTTCTTCCAGCGCCAAAGTATCGCCCAAAGGAGCTCTGAGAATTTCTAAGGAGTCCGTCATGCGATAGTATTCTTCCTTCAGTTGCTCTAAGCTTAATGGTTCCGGGACAATTTCAATCTGTTGTTCCAAGGGGATTCTTCCATAATTGAATCCCCACATCCATAGAAAAAGGGTAATGACCCCGGACAAAAAGCTGAAAACAGTAAGAGCTCCACTACGTACCTTTTTCCACAAGGGGGCCCGCCAGCACCACCAATAATAGGTTTTACTTCCCCCCCAAAGGACCAACCAAAGGATCAGGATATAAAATATAGGAATCGGATTCCAGCCTAAGACAAGATCAAAGGCCTTTCGAAAGAATAGGAAAAACCCACGACTATACCAAGCCTCCGTGGCTTCGGGGCCAGAAACCGCTCGTAAAACGAGCGTTGCTGAAGCTAGGCCTATCCAGATAAATCGGCGGTCTAATTGTCGGAGAGATTTCCAAAGATCAACGCGTTTTTCCTCATTCATACTTTGTCCTTTTTGGGACACACAAAGCAACAATAATTGGTATATTTGCAAACTGTTTGAACGGATGAAATGTTACTTCATTGTTCTTTTTTTCTAAAACTAAACATAGCTAAATCATGGCACTCGAACTAACGGACAACAACTTCCAGAACGAAGTGATTGACAATTCTGGAGTAACTGTTATCGACTTCTGGGCAGAATGGTGTGGTCCTTGTAAGATGGTCAGCCCGATTATTGATGAGTTGGCTACCGAATACGAAGGTAAGGCCAAGGTCGGTAAAGTAGATGTTGATACCAATCAGGATGTTTCAATGAAATACGGAATTCGTAGTATTCCTACTATTTTGATTATGAAAGGTGGAGAAGTTTTTGATCGTCACGTAGGAACGATCACCAAAGCAGCTCTTTCTGAAAAAATTGAAAAAGCATTGGCTTAATTTCTTAAGCATCCGATTCATATAAGAATCTAAAAGGGGTTTTTCGGCTAAATTGCAGTCGTCAAACCCCTTTTTTATTTCTCCTACCCCACGTTTTCCTCGAAATTTCTGACTCCCCAAGCTAGCCTTCTAAGCGTTTTGTACGATCTTTAAGTATCCATCACCTCTATTTTTGTACAACCACGTTAACATGCGATTTTCCGGAAAATTTGTTTTAGTGACCGGTGGCTCCCGTGGAATTGGACGGGCCATTGTTGAGCAATTTGCGGCCGAAGGGGCCCGCGTAGCCTTTATCTTTCGTCAGAATGCCGAAGCCGCCCGTTCTCTAGTACAAAGCCTGAAGAATGACCAGCACCTGGCCATTAAAGTGAATATTGATGATCCCAAAGCCTGCCAGAAGCTCGTCGATTTACTCTTGGAAGAATTTGGCCGTATTGATATTTTAGTCAACAATGCCGGTGTTTATCTCCCCCACCCCATTGATGCTACCCCCTTTGAAGAATGGCTGGAACAGTGGAATACGACCTTGCAAACCAACCTAACCGGTGCGGCACAGCTTTCTTTTCTCGTTGCCCAACAAATGATGGAACAAGGCACTGGTCGAATGATCAATATCACCTCACGGGGGGCCTTCCGAGGGGAACCTCAGCATCCCGGCTACGCAGCCAGTAAGGCGGGGTTAAATGCATTTTCACAGTCTCTAGCCAAAGCATTGGGCTCTTACGGTATTGGAGTGTACGCCGTAGCGCCCGGGTTTGTAGAGACCGAAATGGCCCAAGAACAGCTGCAAGGATCTCAAGGAGATGAAATTCGCAATCAAAGCCCCTTCCAGCGGGTAGCGACCCCTTCTGAAGTAGCAAATACTGTGCTATTCCTGGCTGAGGAGGCCTCCTTATTCTTGAGTGGAAGTATTATAGATGTGAATGGAGCTTCTTATCTGCGATCTTGATTTCCAATTTCTTTATTAACTTTCCGGTGAGCTGCTACATACTCTCCATTTAGAGAGCCCACTTTTGGCCGTTTGGTCTGTCTTTCCAAATATTACTTCAAAATTATCTTATGCAAAAACTTATAGCGCCCCTAGCTGTTCTGTGTGTTCTGGTAGCATGCCAGCCATCGCAAGAAAACTCCACGACAATCTCGAATCCTGCAATGAAAGTATCGTATCCTGAAACACGCACCGACGATGTACAAGACGATTACTTCGGGCAGTCCGTTGCCGACCCCTACCGTTGGCTCGAAGACGACACGGCTCCAGAAGTAGAAGAATGGGTGAAGTCCCAAAACGGTGCCACCTTCGATTATCTTGGCAAAATCCCTTATCGGGAATCCATCCGCGAACGCTACGAAGAACTATTCAACTATCCAAAAGTAAGCTCTCCCTTCCGGGCGGGCGATTACTACTTCTTCTACAAGAATGACGGCCTGCAAAACCAGTCAGTCATTTATTTCCAGAAAGGACTAGAAGGAGAACCGGAAGTATTCCTCGACCCAAATGCACTTTCCGAAGATGGAACCGTGGCTATCAGCCTAATGGGTTTCTCTAAAGATGATAAATACGTTGCCTTTTCTCGTCAGGATGCCGGCTCAGATTGGCAAGAAATCCGGGTGATGGAAGTAGCGACTAAAACGGAATTGCCCGACGTGTTAGAATGGGTAAAATTCTCTGGTGCTTCCTG
>JBCDIO010000442.1:0-4304 GCA_038748815.1 Bacteroidota bacterium | reverse complement strand
TGAAGTAAGAATAAGTCGCGTAATCGTACGCCGCCCCCATGATATCAAGGTCTCCATCATTGTCAATATCAACCAAGTTTGCTATAGCCCAATCGGGGGGGGAAATTCCAAAAGGGTTTGTTTGTGCATCGCTAAATGTTTGCCCCGTAGCAAAGGTGGTCATTCCTAGTGCGAGAGCCGTTCCCATTAGGGCCTTACGTAAAGTAGAAGGAGCAATGACCCGCTTTAGTTGGTGGTATAAGCGATTTAGCTTATTGACCATTTTTTGCAGTTTTGTTTCCGCAAGGGCAGAAAGCTCATCTGCGCTTTTCATTCGTTGCACAGTCTTTAACAAATGGCGCAACTGTCGCAATTTTCTTGAATAGTGGTACTGCTTCGGATTCATATGGGTTATTTTGAGTTCTAATATGGCGAACTGTAAAGGATAGTGGCTTCCAGGCAGGCGTAGTTAAAGCTATCTGACCAAAAGTAGATATCTAATAAAGTAAAAAATTAACAGAGGGGCTATTATTCCTTAGATTTTAATAAGCTTCTTGGAATTGGTATCCTAAAATAACAAAAGGGGCAAGCACAGGCTCGCCCCTTATTTTATCATAGTGTTATGATCACTTACTGTTTTTGGAACCGGCCAGTCCAGAATGCCTGGTCAGCCTCCAATTCGAGGAAGTAGGTTCCACTGGTCAAACCATTTAGATCAATCCATTGCTGTACGTTCGACAGTCCCTTATCCAGAGGGAAGGCTCGAACTTCTTGTCCGAGGGTGTTGAGAATACGAATGGTTCCCTCTTCTGCTGGGGTATCCAGATTAGCTTCCACCAAAAGTCCATCCTGGGTTGGGTTCGGGCTAATGGCTACCGCTTGGGCATCCAGTAGTTCTACCGTGGCCGTGTTTTCGTCAACATTAATGGTCACGGTATACGTATTGATGGAAAACTGAATACCATCCGATACTCGGAATTCGAAAGAGGTATACGGTGTACCAAATTCGTTAGCAAATGGAGAAAAGGTCATTGTCCCTAACTCTCCCACCGCTACCGTTGCACCAGTGGGTATAGGAAGGCCACCAACCTCTAAAGCACCTAAACTAGGCAGGGTAGTTATTTCAATCTCCGCTAAATCTTCACCATCTTGGTCATTAAAGGAGAATTCAGATTCATTGAATGTGTAGATATCATTTTCCCCTACAGTAATGTCAAATCCAGCGGAGGTTGGGATCGCATTATCAATGACGGTATTTTCAAAATAGGTGATTAGATTAGCATACCAAGTAACAGCAAATAGATCGATATCGCCGTCACTATCCAAATCGCCAAAGGCTGGCTGGGCAATCTCATCATTAGAGTTGAAGGTCAGTCCAAAAGGATTGGTTTGTTCTATGCCAAAGCTAGGGTTTTCGGGGGTGCCGGTATTTTCTACAAAAGTTAACTGGCTGCTGTAATAAGCACTATTAAACATTAAGTCAACATCACCATCACCGTCCAGGTCCGTCCAGTCTGTGATCCTTGCATCCGCTGAGCTAAGATTGTCTAATCCAAAGGGGTTAATTATAGAATTGCCAAAAGCGGGTGATTCTGGAGTACCGGTATTCTCAAAGTATTCGAAGTTACCGTAGTAGGTGGAGACCATAATGTCAAAATCCCCATCATTGTCAAAATCGGCTAAATCTAAAAAGCTGAATACATCGTAAAAATTGAGGCCAAAGGCTCCGGTTGATGCCGGGCCAAAGTTCGGCTCCGAGGGTGCCCCGGTATTTTCTGCATAGTAAATGAACCCTCCATTACCAAGACCACCCGCAAATAGATCGAGATCGCCATCGTTATCAATGTCAACGAAGGAGGGGGCCGTAAGGTAATCGTTACTCAACCCAAAAGGGTCTAGCACAGGATCTTCGAATATAGGATTACTGCTATTACCAATGTTCTCGTAGAAATTGATATTAAAGAAATCATTTCCGTACACTTGGTAGTTAGCTGACAGGAGGTCAAGGTCTCCATCATTGTCAATGTCGATCAAGGTAGGCCCCATAATGGAGGTGGGGGTTATGCCAAATGGGTTATCAACGCCCGGGGCAAAAGACTGCGCATGGGTACTAACCGTAATCCCAATGGTTAGTGCTGCTCCCGCTAGGGCTTTACGCAACATGCGCGGATTTAGAACGCCGTTTAATTGATGGTAGAGGCGCTCTAGGCGAGCTTTTAGCTTGGTGGTTTCCTTGGTGGTAAGTATTTGGCCAGACTGCTTAATACGGTCAATACGCTTGAGCACATATCGTAACTGACGCATCCGGCGAGCGTAATGGTAACGATTTCCTTTCATAGTTATAGTTATTTATGGGGTGAACAATACAATTCTTTATTTGGAAGTAGATCTGGGTAGTGGTGTTGTGGTAGGCTCGGTGTAGGGTCTTTTACAGCGTTTGCCTAAAAACGCATCAGAAAAAATAAAATTATATAATTATGAGCATACTCTTTAAGATAGAGGGTAAGAGGCTCTGAACTCCATATAATAATGACTGTATAATAACAAAAAAAGGGCCCCATTAAGAGGCCCCTCCTTTCCATCATTCCGAAGGTATTCTATTGTAAGATTACCTTCTTAGTTGTGTATTTTTTGGAAGTAGCCAACTGTACCCAGTAGATACCTGGAGTCAAATTACTTAACGTAACTCGCTCATTGAATCTTCCTTCTGAACCTAAGGTTACCCGCTGCTGATGTATTTCTTGCCCCTGACTATTAAATAAGCGCAAGCTTAGCTGATCTACATCTTCTAGCAATTGCCCCTCCATTTGAACAAAGCTACGAGCGGGGTTAGGAGATAAGTCCCAATGAGCTAGCTCCAAAGCGGATTGGGTAGAAACGTTATCTCCCACATTTACAGTCACCGTGTTGGTCCCTGCACTAAAGTTTTCTCCATCACCAACCTGAAAGGTGAAACTGGTATAAGGTTGACCAGATTCTCCGGCAACCGGTGTGAATAATAATTCCTCAATTTCTGCAGTGGGGATTTCTTGATCACTTATGACGGGTGTCCCCGCCAGGGTTAATAGCCCCGCTCCCGGTAAGCTTGAGATCCTCAAGGCTGCGAAAGCATCTCCATCCGGATCATTAAAAGGAAAATCGGCTGTTGCAAAACTGTAAGCCGTAGATTCTTGCATAGCTATCGTAATATCCTCTGAACTTGGGGTGGTATTCTGCCCCTCTAACACATTGACAGTCATTGTGTAGGAGTCATTACTGAAGTTGAATCCGTCCGACACTTTAAATTGGAAGCTATCGTAATTGTTACCAAACTCATCGGGTAGTGGCGTGTAGGCAATTCCTCCTAGGTTAGCGACTGGTATAACTTGATTCAGATTTACCGAGAGGCTTTTAAAAGTTAACATTCCGACACTGGGAAGTGCTGTAATCTGCACCTCTACTAATTCATCTCCTTCTGGATCGATAATTGGAAAATCGGATGTAGCAAAGAGATAGGAATCGTTCTCATCTACCTCAATGAAGGTGTCTTCAGATAAAGGAGCTGCATTGATGGCAGAAGTGTTCTCAAAGTACAACAAACCGTCGAAGTCCGTGCCTACCCAGACGTCGATATCCCCATCATTATCCATGTCACCAGCCGTAATGGAGCTATAATTACCGGCGTAAACGTATAAGCCGAATATTCCGAAAGGACTTCCTTGTGGCGCATCGAAAGTGGGTGTTTCCGCATCTCCAATATTCTCCGTATAAAAGACACTACTTCCATAGACATAGGAAGTATAGTCGTGTTGGAGTAGATCCAAATCCCCATCCCCATCTAGATCTACAAACTCGGTACTGCGCAAATAGGCGAAACTGAGCGGTAAATCCAGATCTCCAGCATTGGTAAAGGTGGGTGTTTCAGGAGTACCCGTATTTTCGAAATAAAAGAAATTACCGTAGTAGGCGTTGACCACTACATCAATATCTCCGTCGTTGTCTAGGTCTGCGGCATCAATATTAGAGATAAAGGTATAGGTTACCGAAATACCGAATGGGTTGGCTTGTGGATTGGCGAATTCGGGCGCAGTAGCCGTACCGATATTCTCATAGTAAGTTACTGGACTGAATCCAAAATAGGTTCCAATGAGTACATCTAAGTCGCCATCATTATCAAAGTCAGCAAATTCTGGGTTGCCAGAATATTCTAGATCGATGCCAAAAGGAGCGGAGATACCTGGACCGAATTCCGGGTTTTGTACCGTACCGATATTCTCCATGAACGTGACATTTCCGTAGTAGTTACCACCGTAATAACCGCCAAAGAATAGGTCCAAATCTCCGTC
>JBCDIO010000441.1:0-4310 GCA_038748815.1 Bacteroidota bacterium | reverse complement strand
GTAGGATTTCATGATTCTCTTCAGGAGTCTCTGCAAGAGCATATAGGCCATTTTCGTATTGAATTTCCTCTATTCGTTTATACTCATCGCCATATTTCTGAATAGCCAGCAATTCCCCATGAATATCAAATTTGGCCAAAAAAACGTCCCTTTCATCCAAATCAAGGTAACCATACAAGAGGAATTCGCTATTTGGTAAGCGCAATAGCTCTACCCCCATCGTTCCGTGATTAAATCCGTAGGGATCAGTCCTGGTAAAGTCATACTGTCTACTCCAAAGAAAATTACCTTGTAAATCATATTTCAAAATATAGCTTGTAAGCCAATTAATGGCTCCTTCAACTTCGTAATTATTATCAACCATTAGTATCAAAAAACCTCCATCGACTTTTTCCATATCTCGGAATCCACAGCTACCACAGTGTTCTTCATCAACTAAAAATCGAGACCAGGATTGCTGGGCGGAAAGATTCAGGGGTAGCCATAGACATAACACAGCCAAGCACCCAAGATGAAAACGGATCATTTGGAATACATTTAGGGTAGAAAAGACTTCGCTTTCCTACGTAGTGGGTAATGAAATATTTGCGCGTGGGATACGCAAGCGAACTTTCCGGGCCTGATCGGGCGCGGATTCAAGGAAGGTGGTCTTTAAAGGTACAAAATGTTGCTGCTCACTCCAAGAGCCTTTACCAAATAAGCCATTCAAAATGCCTACCATTAAGCGCTTCACTTCGTTGTGATCCTGAATATCGTACTGCTTCCCGGAGCGACTCTCCGACTTGGGTTTGATCTCTAACCAACCATCCGGATCGTGCACCCGACGGTGGGCAAAGCGGAGTAATAATTCGTAGTGGCTAGGGCTTAATTGAATGGTCCGTTCCTTTCCACCGGGAAAGCCCTGTAAGGTCAATTGGCGAACCTCTTTTCCATTCTGCACCGAACGATGCAACGCCAAGCGTAACTGGTCGTGGCTCGGAATGACATTCTCCACCAATTCTTTCACCCAACTCAAAGCCAGGGCAAAGAACAGCATGATCAAGGCCGATTTAAACACGGCGGAAAATAGCAACTGGGAGGACATGGCCCCACTGAGCTTGAGTACCTGGGCCAAAACGGTGATACCAATGCAAAGGACCGTCAGCCAAGCCAAACTGGGGAGCCTACGCCGGGCAAAGGATTGCCAAAGCACCAAGCCCAAGAAGCCCAGCGTCAGCAGGGAATAGTAGACATCCAGCTCGCCGATCAGCATGCCTTCTCCAAACATTCGCCGGAGGGTTGGCAGGAAGGAAAACACAAAAGGTAAACCAATGATCCAATGCCAGTATTCACTGCGAATTAGAGGCTCTAAGACACGGGGTAAATACCGGAACCACGGTAGAGAAAGTAGGATTAGCAAGCTATTAAACAAGGATAAAATACTGTGAATTCCAGAGAGCGTTACTTCCTGACTGGCAATGGCGGGTACCGCCTCAGTTTGCAAAGCCAGCGACTGCCAGGCCGTTCCAAAATACACATCGACCCCGCCCGAAATACTCCAACACAGGACCGAGCCCGCTAACCATACCTGGCCCAGGTCCCCCTGCAAACGACCAATATGCCACCAGATGCCCATGAGCCCTAAAAAGGCAAATAGGCAAACGAGTAGCTGCCACCATCCGTAAAAGATGAGAAGCTCTGCTTCGGTTAAAAAGGAAATAAAAGCCGCATTTACCATAGAGATAAGGAAGGGGCTTTAGAGCCACTTCTTCCGACGAAAATAGAATAAAAGCCCCAAAGCAACCCCGATCATGAGCATCCATACGTACAAATACCCGTAGGACCAGCCCAATTCTGGCATAAATTGGAAGTTCATACCATACAGGCCGACGATAAATGAAAGGGGAATAAAGACGGCAGAAATGAGTGTCAACAATTGGATGACCTGATTATTGCGGTAGCCGAGTTCGGATAAAAACAGATCGTACAAACTGTTGAGCACTTCGCGCTGCGATTCGACCATTTCCAGCACCTGATTAATGTGATCGGCTAGGTCTCGAACGAAGGGTAAGGTCTCCTCGCCCATCCATATCAGGTCCGCATTGGTAAACTGGGCGATGGCCTCCCGCAGCGGCGACGCATTTTTACGAATCAGAACCACCTGCTTCTTTAGTCGGTGTATTTGGCCCTTAATTTCTGGATTGGGATCGTCTAGGATTTGGTCCTCCAAGCGCTCGATACGCTCTTCAATGCGGTCCAAAACCTGAAAATAACGGTCCACCATGCCATCCATAAGGGCGTAGGCCAAGTACTCGGCACCGCGTTGCCGGATTCGCCCGGACTTCGCCGCGATGCGCTCCCGTATCTTTACGAACAGATCGGATTCGGTCTCTTGAAAAGAAAGCAAAAGACCTTGCCGGAAATACAAACTCACTTGCTCGGTAGTCAATTTCAACGTTTCGGAGTCCCAGTGAAACTCTTTAATCAGCAGGAATAGGTCTTCACCGTAGGTCTCTAGCTTGGGCCGCTGGTAGATATCTGTGATATCTTCCAGGGCCAGGGGGTGAATGGTAAAGCGATTGCCGATGGCCTGGATCAGCTCTGTGTCGTGAATACTCCGTAGGTCGATCCAGCGTACGGTGTTCGGTTGCGAAGGCCCTTCGCTAAGCATCGCCTCTACTCCGAGTGGTTTGGTTTCTGCCTTTTCGGGGCTGTAGATGCACTCGTGGATAAGCACCTCATCGACTTTCTGCCGACCGGTAAAGACGACGGCCCCCGGCGCTAATCCGGTATTCTTACGATTCTTCTTTGGCACAGCTATTTGTTGGTTTCAATTTGAGTGATTGGTTTTTAGTCCCTTTATATCGACCAGAAAATCTCAGCCATAAATTACCAAAAACATCGCGGATGGTGGACTGGCTCCCGATTTGAACAGGAACCCTGAGGGTAAGTAATAAGTACTTTGCAACCTAAATTTCTAAACATTTTGACGGGTTCTTTTTGCCCAGTTCCTCGTTGCGTACTCGCCTTCGAAGCTATGGCTACGAGCTTGCGCGCCTTGATCTGCACAAAAATCGCCTCGGTCAAAAGATTCATTTATTTAAGTTACAAAGTACTACGTTCGGTGGATTCCCAATTATTAATCCGGCAGGAAAAAATAGGCCTCCTTGGCTTCCACATCATCGTACGTTAACAGCCCTTGTCCCCGGTGGCGGTAAAAGTAAGCCGCTAAGGCAAAATCCCCCCCGCAGAAAGTAGAATGCAGGGTAAGAATAGCGGCCGTAGGAAGCAGCAAAGGGGGAAAAAGGAGTCCAAGGATCAAGGAGCTAGCACCAATCACTACAAAAGGAGTGAAAGCCAACCAATAGAAGCCACGCTCACTCACCACAAACTGATCAGCCTGCGCCGTGAAGTAAAACTTCCGGAAATTGGCGGTATAATGGATTTTTCGAGCTCCTTGCAGATAATACACCAAACCGTGTAGGGCTTCGTGAAGAGGAATAAGGAGAAAGGTGATGATTACTCCGACCCCAATTTGCCCGAGGGCTTCCCAAAAGACCATGCCGGAGCGGACCTGAAAAACAACAAGCCCAATCATCCAGAAAAGAAATAAGAATAGGAAGCGGTAGTAGAGCCGAGTAATTAGATTGGATTGTCCCATTTGATTCTGCAGGAACGGGAGTAGATCGCCAAAGCCCAAGGTATCCACTAAGCGGTAGGAACCGGCATGTAACTGCTCAGGCTGCAAAAATTCAGCGGAGGAAGTAAACCGTAAACCCATAGGCATGTATGAATCGGTGTGCCTAATAAAGGTAAAGCCAACCGAGCGGAAAAGCGGGAAAGCCCAAAAGAAATGCAACATTCGATCCTAGTCTTAGCAGGCTTGCTTATAAGCTTTGAGCGTAGAGCCTAGGAAGTACGTTTTCTAAGGCTGTATTTCATCCCATTTGACGGTATTTGATCAAAAATACTTTTAGTATCTGTCCCCTAATTGGATTCTCAAAACATTTCTCCCCATTCTTTATTTAAAATCAAGGTGTTAATAATCGCTCACTTATGAGACTGCTTACCCCAAACCTTGTACGAATAACTATTCTCTGCCTGACCTTTTTGCTGGTCCATGGCGTGTATGCCCAAAACTTAGTACCTAATCCAAGCTTCGAAGAAAATACAGGCTTCCCCAATGACTTTGCTCAGTGGGACTTAGTCAACGGCTGGACCAATATTAATGGTATACCTGGATTCAGCGCAGCTACTCCGGACTATTACCATGCTCAAGCCACTTCTTCTTTCCTCACCTTCCCCAATACGCTGGGTGGTACACTGGCCCC
>JBCDIO010000440.1:0-4331 GCA_038748815.1 Bacteroidota bacterium | reverse complement strand
GCTCTACTAAAGCCTCACAACTCAAAAATCCATCGACCCAAATCTGTCCGGTTTCTCCCGGACTGAGGAATCCCAGCGGAAAAACCAGCGTATCACCCTGACTAATAAAGGGAGAGGATGCTGATAAGGGTAAAATATCCGGATCTAGCATCAGCTGGATAAAGGCCGACTCCATTCCCTCCGTTCCCCGATTGGCGTAACGTAGCGCAATCTGAACGGAATCACAAATCCGAAGAGGCCCCGTAGTCAGATCTACTTCTGGCCAGGAACAGGTTGAAGCAGCTTGTCCCCCAATCGATAGGTAGGTAATTCCGTCTGAAGTAATCGTTACCGGAAATTCATTCTGACATAATGTCCAAGCCTCATTAGGCACAAAGACCTGCACCGTATATGCCCCAGGGCTTACATTAAACTGGAAAGCTCCATCTGGCCCCGTTAGCTGGTAAAAGGTATCGAGTGCGTTACTGATTTGAACCAGCCACTTTTCTTGACCTGGCTCGCCCGATCCAGGGATACAATTACTATCCTGATCCCAGAATACCGTACCGCCACATTTTCCAGTCCCAGGATTACAAGCTAGCGCCGACAAGTCAGTCGTTGGACCACTGGCTACTCCATCCACATTACCGATTTTCACCCCAATGAAGTCCAAATTGAGTTGAGCTTGCTCCAGATCATTGATCAAATAAGTTTCTGGAACTACCGAAGCAAACGGATTCTCCGGATTTGGAAACGCAAATCCGGCTTGGAAGAAACGCCAAGATCGATTGTCAGGTATTATAATTGGATTCCCGGAGCTTAATTGCTGAATGGTGAGCAGATCTAGAAAGTTGACCTGAGAATTATTGTCAACATCTGCGCTCAGAAGAGTATATGGGCTTAAGGGCGTATTATTTGCTAAGTGATTCTGCAGTAGCTGACCATCACTAGTAGTTATTCCATTTGTCCAATCGCCATCGGCACAAGGACGGAGTAGATAACTTCCTCCTACCGGTAGAAGAATGGAATAAAAGCCATCTTCCTCCGTGCGGAGCGTCCATTCTTCCGTTCCTTTCACTTCAATGAAAGTACCACCTAAAGCTTCTCCCCATTCGGTGGTAATAAAACCACTCAATTCGCGGCAAGCGGCAAATGGATCTTCGACGAAAACCGGGACCAGACAAGAAGCCTGGTTCCCCGCTTCGTCTGTTACAAATACCGTCATAAGTTGGGGCTCCGCTGCATCTCTACAGAAAAAGCTCCTCATTTGGTCGTTGGGGTCCGCAGAAAACGAGACGGTTAAGTTTTCTGGGCAATTATCAGTAGGGTTGGGTACTAAATCGGAGGCTAGTAAATCCAAGTGCCCCGCATCATCTAAAAAAACGACTTCAAAAGGTGCACAATTTGGATCCGGGGCTTGGCAGTCCACGATCACTAGAGAATAATCGCAAGTAGTAGTATTCCCACAAACATCGCTAGCGAGAATCGTTAGATCGTAGGTATTCGGGTTTAAGTTAGCAAGTAAAACGCCGGATGCCGGGAGTTCCGCAAAGGAACTACCATTGACGGCATAGGAATAGGCAATATCCATCACCCCACAACTGGTCGTTGCAGAAAGGGGATTTAGAACGTAAGACGTATCGCAGCTGGTGGTCAAACAAAGAACGGAGTCCGGGGGACAAAAAAGCGAAATCTGTGCGCCTAAAGACCAATTACCAAGCAGTAGAAATAGCCCTACCAGCAGTCTTTGGTACTCCTTTTTAATCATTTGGTATGTTGGATTATCGTTCACGTTCCAAATCTGCGGGTTTATGTAGGTACAAACAAAAACAAAATCTAAAATTTGTGCCAAAATAGAAGGACAAGCCTCCTCCCAAAGCCCAATAAATTCGATATATTTGATCTACTTTTTGTAACTGATATATTTATTTTCATTATGCAAAAATCCGTATTCTGGACCCTCTACACATCTCTTACCCACACCGAGGCCAGAAAATTATTGGATTTTGTACAGTCGCCCTACTTCAATACACAGCCGGAGCTATCCGCCGCCATGGAGTATTTCAATGAGTGCCGCTTTTATTTAAAAGTTAGCCCGAGTAAGGAAAATACCTACAAAAAACTCTACGGTAAAGGGACTTACCAGGATCAGAAAATTCGTACGCTCCTCAGCAAATTAAAGCGATTGACAGAACAATTTCTGGTCGTGCAAAATGTGTTACAAGAAGATAATGATTTCCAATTGAAATTGGCGCAATCGCTGCGAGAACGTGGCTTACACAAACACTTCCAGAAGGAAATAACCGTACATAACAGGAAGCTGGAAAAGGGAGAATTAAGAGATGCTAGTTATCTAAGGCAACGCTTTCTCAATCGGCAGGAATACTACCAATTCTATTCCGTGCGGCGAGAAACTCAACAGATCGACATGGCTTTACTGATCGAAGAGCTTGACCAAGCCTATTACGCAGAATTACTACGGCTTGCTTGCAGTCAGATCTCTTATAAAGCCTTTATGGATGATCCCAAAAGAGATCAACAGATGCAGGTTGCCTTAGGCTTTATCCAGGAGAAGGGGTGGGTCCAACAGCCTGCTATTGGAGCTTATTACCACACCTTTTTGGCACTATCACGCCCTAGAGAACCAGAGCATTTCTATGCACTTAAAGAAGTATTATTTAATCAAGCTGATGCCTTTTCATCGGAAGAACTTCGTAACCTATTTCTGCTTTCCATCAACTATTGCATAAAGCGTTATAACGAAGGAATCAAAGCATACCTCAAGGAAGAATTCTTAATATTCAAAGAAGGTTTTCGTCGAGGTCTATTCATGCAAGAAGGCTATTTGTCGCCCTTTTCTTTCCGTAATTCAGTCACCCTAGCCCTGGTTTTAAAAGAATACAACTGGGTTGATCAATTCATTGATCAATACGCTCCTTTACTTCCACCCGATCAGGGAGAAAATGTACGGACCTTTTCATTGGCGCGCCTTGCCTACGAACGAAAAGAATTCGAAAAAGCAATGGAGTTATTGAGTCAGACAGACTACAGTGACCTACTGCTTTCCCTGGCTGCTAAGTCCATCCAGATAAAAGTGTATCACAGCCTGGGGGAGGAGAACCTACTTGACTATCATCTAAAAGCGATGCGAGCCTACATTCGCCGCAAGAAGGTAATGGGGTACCACCGAGAGCACTATTTAAATCTGGTCAATTTTACCCAGAAAATGCTAGATACTCCCACCTTCGAAAAAGAGAAACGATCTCAATTGATCAAGCAGATTCAAGAAACCCGGCGAGTAGCGGAAAAAGCCTGGCTACTGGAAACCCTCAAAAGCAGTTAATTGGTTACCTTCGCCCCATGCAACGCGAAGAAGCCGTTCAACAAATACAGCGTCTACAAGAACTTTCTGCCGGTAGCAAGATACAGCGTTTCTTGCACGCTCCGTGGCTCTATTTGCGGGCACAAATCACTTACCGATTCCTATTTCCACTCCTTAAACGCGGTTTTTGGGCTACCGCTAGTACCTTCTTTGGCACCCAACTTCGCTTGCTTCTCCCTGCGGCCACCGACCTCTATATTTTCGGGGGTAAAACCCATTCTTCAGAATTGAGACTCAGCTTATTCTGGATCAAGAACCTACCCCAAGGAGTCACAGTACTAGACGTTGGTGCCCATTTCGGATTCTACAGCCAACTGGCTAGTCAATTGGTAGGCCCAACCGGAAAAGTAGTCTCTTTGGAGGCATCCAAAGAGGTATTTACCGTTCTGGAGCAAAATACCGAGATGGCAAACATCCAGCGGATACACGCCGCCGCCGGTTCCGAAAATGGCTCTATCACTTTCTACGAATTTCCCATCTTTTATTCGGAGTACAACACCCTGCACCCCGAACAGTACCAGGCGGATTCCTGGTTCCAACGAATGGCTCCACAGGCCCAAGAGACCCGGCAAATTGCCTTAGCAAGCTGGCTGGAGGAGCAGCAGCTCCAACCAAGTTGGATCAAGATCGATGTGGAAGGGGCAGAATGGGAGGTCTTACAAGGCCTAGGACCTTACCTGCAAAGGCATGCGGTGACTCTTAGCCTTGAATACGTAGTTGACTCTAGCCAGGCGAGTGCCTATCAAAAATCCTTCGAACAATTGACTGCGTGGGGCTATGATTGCTATTGGATTAACGAGCAAGGAGCGCTCGAAATATGCGATCAGCCTGGTGATTTCTTAAGCCTTCGGGGACTCGACTCCGACAACCTGATCTTTCGGCGTCCAATGAGCTAGCCCTAAATCAAAATTCACCAGAATTGCTAAATAAACAAAGAAAAAAGATCCCACCTTATCGGTTTCGATCATAT
>JBCDIO010000439.1:0-4337 GCA_038748815.1 Bacteroidota bacterium | reverse complement strand
GGAACGTATAATCACCTTACTTGCCATCCTTTTCCTGGTCAATGCCTGTGTGCCAACTGAAACAGGTAGCACCATTCCGAAAGACTTGGAGGGAAAGAAAGCTTTTCTTAAAACGAAACGGACAGAGCTCCGTGAACTCGAAAAACTAGTTAACCAAGTAGAGGCGGAAATCGAAGAATTAGATCCAGCCGTTGCTCCTAACCGGGCCTTGGTAACTACCGAGGATATTACTCGCCGCGACTTTCAACACTACGTTGATATTCAGGCTTCGGTACAATCCGACGACATTGTCAATGTAAGCAGTGACGTGGGAGGCCGGGTTTTAAACCTCACCGTTGAAGAAGGAAACAATGTGCGGAAAGGGCAACTGATCGCTTCGTTAGATTCTGAATTGATCAATACGCAAATGGCCGAATTAAAAACTAGCCTCGAACTCACTACCGAGGTATTCGAGCGCCAAAAGCGTCTATGGGACCAAAACATTGGATCAGAGATTCAGTATTTACAAGCGAAAAACAACAAGGAGCGTCTAGAAAAAAGCCTAGAGACCCTTAAGGTCCAAGCGGAAAAAACGAATGTCTACGCACCCATTTCCGGAGTTGTTCAGATGGTCATTACCAAAGCAGGAGAATTAGCGGGGCCAGGTACGCCCATTATCCAAATCCTCAATACGGCCAAAGTAAAAGTCGTAGCTGATGTACCGGAGAATTACTTAAAGGCCGTCAAGAAAGGAGAAAAGGTAACGGTGGAGTTTCCAGCACTGGATACGAAGAAGGACGCTCGCGTATCTTTGATTGGCAAGACCATCAACCCCGCAAACCGGACCTTTAAGATTGAAATTGATCTAAATAATCCAAAAGACGAATTGAAGCCAAACTTATTAGCTTCTGTTTTGATCAACGACTATACACAAGAAGATGTAGTGATTGTACCTCTTGAGTTGGTGCAACAGGAAGTGGGTGGCAAAAACTATGTCTTTGTCCACGCCGACGGTCCCGATGGAGCGATGGCTAAGAAAGTCTATGTTACCATGGGCGAAAGCTACAATGGAGAGATCGTTATCAAGAGCGGTCTGGAAGGGAATGAAACCCTGATTGTGGATGGCGCAATTGGGTTAACTGATCAAGAACTGATCGAAGTAAAGCAAGGGTAAAGCCCGATCTCTGATTTAATTAATCGTAAACAATCATGGCTAAAGAAGCAAAAGAAAAGGGGCAACAGAAGTTTCGCCAGTTTGGCTTATCGACTCTTGCCGTTGATAATTCCACCAGTATTTTCATAATCACCTTTATGATCTTGCTGTTTGGAGTACAATCGTATAATACGATGCCAAAGGAATCTTTTCCAGAGATTCCCTGGCCGCAAGTCTACATTAATACGGTCTATTTCGGGAACTCGGCGACCGATATGGAAAACTTGGTGACCCGCCCCATTGAAAATGAACTGGGTTCCATCACTGAGCTCAAAACATTGACATCTTCCTCGTTGCAAGATTATTCGATCATCATTGCCGAATTTGAAGCAGATGTTGATATTGATGATGCTACCCGAAAGGTAAAAGATGCCGTAGACAAAGCTCGTTCGGATCTACCCAATGATTTGACCAAAGAGCCGGAGGTATTAGACATCAACCTATCGGAAATTCCGATCATGACCGTCAACCTCTCGGGAGATTACGAAATCGATGAATTACGGGATTACGCCGAATACCTCCAAGATCGAATCGAAGAACTAACGGAGATATCCGGAGTGGATCTTAAAGGAGACCGAGAAAGAGAAGTTACCATTGAAGTGGATTTGCAGAAAATGCAATCTATGCAGGTTTCTTTTGACGATATTGCGAATGCCGTAGGTTCGGAAAATATTACAATGTCGGGAGGGGAAATTGTTACGAACGAATTCCGCCGTACGATTCGGATCCTTGGTGAGTTTGACAACGTCCGAGAAATCGCAGATCTCATCGTTAAAAGCGAGAATCAAGCACCTATCTTCTTAAAAGATTTCGCGAAAGTCACCTTTGGGTTCAAAGAACAATCCAGTATCGCACGCGCGGATCTATTGCCCGTTATTTCATTGGATGTAATTAAGAAGAGTGGAGAAAACCTTCTGGACGCTTCCGATAAGATCAAAGAAGTAGTTGCGACTGCTAAAGAACGTACTTTCCCGGAAGATATCTCCGTGAGTATTTTCAACGATCAATCGGTGCAAACCCGTTTAATGGTTTCTAACCTAGAGAATAGTATCATATCAGGAGTAATCCTGGTGGTTTTGGTGCTCTTATTTTTCTTGGGAATTCGAAATTCGATGTTCGTTGGTTTGGCGATTCCGTTATCCATGCTGATGGGTATTCTGATCATCAACCTCATTGGATATTCCTTAAACATGGTGGTCCTGTTCTCACTCATTTTGGCTCTCGGTCTACTTGTAGATAACGCCATCGTGGTCGTTGAGAATATTTATCGCTACATGCAAAACGGCTATTCGAACCTGGATGCGGCGAAATACGGTGCCGGGGAGGTTGCCCTACCCATTATCGCTTCTACGGCTACTACTCTGGCGGCGTTTTTTCCGCTGGCTTTCTGGCCGGGGTTGATGGGTAGTTTCATGAAGTACCTACCGATTACGCTGATTATCGTGCTCTCCTCTTCTTTGTTTGTAGCACTGGTCATCAATCCGGTATTCACCTCGACCTTTATGAAGATCGACGAAAAATCGGAGGATCCAGCCGTTCGTCGTCGTAAGCGGAGAAACGCCCTGATTGGAGCTGGGATTGGAGCAGCGGTAGCTGTAATGGCTCATTTTGGAGGAGTCATGTGGCTTCGCAATATTCTCATTATCGTCGTTGGTATTTCACTGTTGAACGTGTTCTTCCTACGTGATGCTTCTTTCTTCTTCCAGAATCGCGTATTACCGGTGCTAGACCGTTTTTACTACCGATTTATTCGGGGTGCCTTGAAAGGCCCTATGCCAGGAATCGTCTTTGGGGGCACCATTGTCCTGTTGTTTTTCGCCATGTTTTTGCTGGCCACAAACTTACCGAAGGTAGAATTCTTCCCATCGGCGGATCCCTTGTATGTAAATGCATTTGTGGAACTACCGGTAGGTAAAGACATTACCTCGACCGATAAGGTTATGAAAGAAGTCGAGGAAAAAGTAGTTGAAATCATTGAACCATACTCTGAAATCGTAGAGGCTGTTTTGTCACAGATTGGAGAGAACACCGGAGACCCCAATGCGGGACCCGATTTCGGTGCTTCTCCGAATAAGGCCCGACTTACAGTAAGCTTTGTACCCACGGAAGAACGGGAAGGCATATCTACTTTTGACGTAATGGAAGAAATTCGGGCGGGTCTCAATGGCTACGCTGGAATTAAAATAGCCGTTGATAAAAACCAGGATGGCCCTCCAACGGGTAAACCCGTCAATATAGAACTGACGGGAGAGGATATCAACAAATTAGCAACCCTTTCGGAAGAAATTACCAAGTATATCGAGGATCAAAACATTCCTGGTATCGAGGAATTGAAGAAAGACGTACAGATCGGCAAGCCAGAATTGGTGGTACGGATTGACCGAGAGGCCGCCCGGAGATTTGAGATTTCGACCTTCCAGATTGCCGATGTAATCCGTACTGCGGTTTTTGGAAAAGAAATCTCCAAGTTTAAGCAAGGAGACGACGAATACCCGATCCAACTACGGGCGAAGGCGGATGTACGCTACCGGATTGAAGAAATCTTGAATCAGAAGGTTACTTTCCGGAGCCCTGCGAACGGGCAGATTTCCCAGGTACCGATTGGTGCGGTAGCTGATATTAGCTATTCGTCTACTTATACTTCCATTAATCGGAAAGATCAGGAACGAATTATCACCATTTATTCCAATGTCTTGGAAGGTTACAACTCAAATGAGATTGTGGCAGAAATCCAATCCTTACTTGAAGATTTCCCGCTACCGGAAGGTTATCAGATTGCCTTTACCGGAGAGCAGCAAGACCAGGCGGAGAATATGGAATTCCTCTCTACCGCCTTTGTGGTGGCACTGTTTGGTATTTTCTTGATCATCGTGGCTCAGTTCAACTCGATTATCTCGCCATTTATCATTATTCTATCGATACTCTTCAGTACTATCGGGGTGTTTTTAGGATATGTTTTTACTGGAATGGATATTGAATTGATTATGACCGGAGTTGGGATTATATCACTGGCGGGTATTGTAGTAAATAATGCCATTGTACTTATTGACTACATTAACCTTTTGGTCAAAAGAAAGCGCGAAGAATTGGGTCTTGCCAGTATGAACGATATGACGGCAGAAGATGTAAAGGAAGCCATCATCAG
>JBCDIO010000438.1:0-4349 GCA_038748815.1 Bacteroidota bacterium | reverse complement strand
CAGCGGGGGAGGGCTCATCTCAAGGCTCATCTCGGGGTCTCCGAAGGAGGGGCCTCCAGCAACCGATTTTCGGCAGCGTATTCCTTTCCGATCAGCATGGCTTTAGTATTACCTCTCGTTTCTCATTCAGCACAAAAATCCAATCCATCAGAACATTATCGACCTACCCGCATTTATTGGTATTCCATGTCTTTCGTAAAGAAATCATATTGACTATGCTTTAAATGTGATTTCCGATACGATTTTTTAGAATTGAAAGAAAACAGATGAAAAAAGGATTACTTAGCCTTTGGGCTTTTCTATTATTTACCACCGCTTGGGGTCAAGTACAAATCGGTGTTGATCTAATTGGATGCACTAATTGTCGGGTTGCTAATTCCGTCACTATTTCTGACAATGGGGATCGAATGGCCATCGGAAACCCTGGAGTGAGCGGCAACGCAGGGGCCGTTGAAATCTTTACCGTTGGCTCCACCCTTACGTTTACGGGAGCCCTTTTTCCACCTCCGGGCTCCACAGATGATTTTGGTACAGCAGTGGCTATAGCGGGAGATGCTAGCCGACTAGCGATTGGTTCTCTTAGCGGTCAGGGCAGCGTGACTATTTGGGGCGCGAATGGACCAGATTGGCTTCCCGATGGCACCCTCCTCGGCGATATGAATGCCGGACAAGCCTTTGGCTCGGCTATCGACTTTTCTCAGGATGGTAGCCGGATTGTGATCGGTGATCCGGGCTTCGACGATATGCAAGGAGCTAATAACATTGGAGCGGTTACCGTCTACGAAAGAATCAACTACGTTTGGACTCCCATTGGTTCAACCCTACGTGGTACTTCAATGGATTCGTACACCTACGGTTTTGATGTGGCGATTTCCGGCGACGGACAGCGCTTGGTTGTAGGCGACTATACCCAGGGGACTACTGGAGGAAAAGTCTACGTTTACCAATGGGAAAACAACGACTGGGCACCTTTAGGGGCCGTTATTGAAGGGGAAGCCGGTTTGGATCAGGCGACTGGCATCAGCGTAGATATCAATCACGATGGTAGCCGGATTGTAGTCGGAGCCTCCAATTTTGGTATCGATGAAGCCGGTGCTAATGCCACCGGGGCCGCCACCGTTTACGAATGGCAAACCGACAATTGGGTGCAACAAGCCCAGCCGGTGCTTGGCGAAGCTATTGGCGATGCATTCGGACGCAGTGTATCGATTGACAGCACCGGTAACCGGATTGCCGTCGGCGCACCTAATGATGGCTCTAGAGCCGGTTATACCAAGGTTTTCGACTGGTTTGGAGTTGCCTGGTTCCAGGTCGGGGAAAACATCGATGGACTCACGGTGGGTGACTTGGAAGGCTTTAGTGTAGACCTCTCCGGTAATAGCCAACGATTGCTCATTGGCGCTCCGGGTAATAATCCCAATACCACACAAGGGGGCTTGGGTCGGGTCTTTGAATTCATCGCCGTGTCTTCCACGCAAGAAACCGTTATCTCCGAATTAATTAGGATTTCTCCCAATCCTACGACGGATTTCATCCAGCTCAATGGAAAACTAGCCGAGGCCGTACAGGTCTTTAACGCAAACGGTCAATTGGTCTTGACGCAACAAAATGTATACGAACTGGATCTTTCCGCTTTGCCAGGCGGCTTGTACCTGATCAAGGGGCAGTCCGAAGGCAACTGGTTTCACGGGAAGGTGTTTAAGCAGTAGGGCTCAAATAATTAAACAGCCTTTAATACCTCTAGTCCGATACGGATTCCACTTGGGTGGAATTCGTATCGGACCTTCCCCTTAAGCCCAAAAGCGTAATTTTTGTCTATTTACAGCTCTATTTTTCTCATTCCAAATTATTAGCATTTACCTTAATGGATGAAAATAAATCGATATACCCAAAGAAGTGAAGACCGATATTATCTGCTTTGCTTCTGACCAAATTTCATCCTTATGCTTCGAATGCGTACGCTCATCACAGTGCTTTTCCTCCATGTAATTTCTACCCTTTCTGCTCAAGTCACCGACATTCTTACAGATCTAAGTAGTCCACTCGGGCTAGCCATCGACGGAGAGACTCTTTATTACTCGGAAGGTGGATTTGACGGAGACCGAATTTCGTCCATCAACCTAAACGATGTAAATCCGGTACCAGAAGTGGTCGCTATGGCTGATGGCCCCAATGGCTTATTATTACTTGATCAGTATCTGTATTTCACCGACGATGCCCCCTCCCTACAACGATTGGATCTTTCTGTACCCGGAGCAAGCCCGGAACTTCTAAGTACTGACTTTGATGGGATACCCTTTGCGTTAGTCTCTTACAATAGTGAAATCTACCTATCAGTGACCAACGCCAGCCAAATAGTAAAAATAGATCCCAATGCCGCGAACCCCACTGTAGAGCTCGTTATTGCTCCCGTGAATTTACCCTTTGGGCTAGCGATCCTGGGAGATGATTTATACTTCACCCAACAATCAACGGATCTGGTTTCCAGAATTACGCTAACCGAGCCCGATCCGGAGCCAGAAAATATAGTCAGCATCCTCGAATTACCCGGTGGGCTTACCTTCATTGGTAACACGCTATATTGTTCCAGTGGATCAGAGCCCGTAGAAGGTAAAGTGCACCGGATCAATTTAGATCAGATACCCGCCACTGTAGAGGAATTAGCCAATGATTTGGTTACGCCGCGGCTCCTGATTAATGATGGACAAGATCTTTTCTTTGCCCAAGTGAGCAACGGAAAGATTTCCAGGCTAGGTCTGAGTTTATCCTGGGCCTCGTTACCTCCAGTTTGTGAAAATACTATGCCAATGAATCTCGGAGGTGCCAACCCTGCCGGAGGAGTGTACAGTGGGCCCGGGGTGACGGATAACGGCGATGGCTTGACTTTTAGCTTTGATCCGAGCCAAGCGGGTGGGCCGGGTAGCTATACCATTACCTATACCCTCGATAATCCCATTAGCACTACGCTAGAAGTTCTGCCAGCTCCCACCGTGACCTTTACATCCTCCCTTTCTAGTGTCTTTGAGAATGCCGGTACCCAATTGGGGCTTTCCGGTGGTAGCCCAGTTGGAGGTGTGTACAGCGGTCCGGGAGTGACTGATAATAATGATGGGATGACCTTCGATTTTGATCCTGTAGCAGCCGGAGGAGTGGGAATCTACCCCCTGACCTACACCTTTATAAATACAAACGGTTGTGAAAGCAGCGCAACGGATGAGATCGAAGTAAGTCCAGCCCCTGGTCCCTACAATGAGTGTCCCGAGGCTTTAGATATTAGCAGCTTATTCGGGTCAGAAATGGGTGAAGTGAATATTTCGCAACTCGTCGATAATAGCACCAATACCAGTACTTCTTTTGACCCCGCTGTTGAACCGGGCTGTTTTCTCAATGACGACGAATTTACCCATACGGTCTGGTTTACCTTTACCGGGACTGGTGACTTATACACTATCCGTTCCATAGAATGCTCCGCCACCGATTATATTACCGACGGAGATACCCAGGTCAGCATTTACACGGGCGATTGCTCCAATCCTATTTTTGTGGCCTGCAACGAAGATGAAGACTTTCAGGCAGTATTATTCAACTTTAGAGTTGATCTACAGACCGAGGAAAATACCGAATACCGGATGGTAGTGGATGGTTTTAACTTTGCCACCGGTGAGTATTGTATTGAGGTGACCAATATTCAACCCAATAGTACTTCCCAAATGGTGGATACCAATATTACCCTATTCCCTAATCCGGTAAGTGGTACGCTGCAAATTCGCAACATCGAAGCGGACCTCATCACCCTCTTCGATGCCCAGGGACGCACCGTACTTAGTCAAGCCCTACCCGGTCAGCAATTGAACCTAGCTAGCCTACCTGCGGGTATGTACTTCGTGCAAATCCAAAAGGACGGAGCGATCTTAAACGATCGGATTATTAAGCAGTAAGAGTACTTAGTACCCCCCGATATAGATTCCACTGGCGTGGAATCTATATCGGGGCCATTCAGAACAAAAAACCGACCATTCAGAACAAAGCCAACCTTTTTAATATACATTTTCGATCAGTAATTCGATATTGCAGTAGATTCTTGGTAGAAGTTTGCCTACTGAGTATTCACTTCCCGCATGAATAAGCAAATACCTGATCCTTTCGATGGGGTATTTTTCCTTTGGTAATTTGAGGTAAAAAAGAACGTATTACGCAGATTCTCCCGGGTGGAAGATCCCACTTCCTAGTATCTGTATGTTGCCTAAGACAAGGAGTTTCTTCAGGCGGGCAACAGTTATACAACAACCCCTCAAAATACTCACAATCAATCAATTACCATTCAGAACAAAAACACTACCATTAAGAAT